>CAZVYV010000039.1:0-15564 GCA_964630985.1 uncultured Occallatibacter sp. | reverse complement strand
GTGCGCAGGGACCAGGTGACGCAGGTACGCGGATTCGCGGACCAGATGCTGCGCGTGAAAAGCAATCCCTATGATCCGTCGAACCGGCGCATCACGATCCTTGTGAAGAATGAGGACAACGCGCCGCCGCCAGAGTTGGCGCATGCCGCAGTCGTTGACGGAGGGTCGGGCGGGCCGGCTCCTGGCGCGGGTGCGATCCTCACAGCGCCCAAAGCACAGAGTCCGCCGGCAACTCCGCTGGCCAATTCGGCAAAGCCGATCTCGGCTCCGAGTTCGACCCCGGCGAAGCCGTCGGCCGGGCAGCCGGCTGCGAAGCCCGCAATCATAGGCAAACTGACGTCGATGCTGGCTGGGTCAAAGAAATAATCGCGAAGAACATGACGCGGCGGAGGCGCGGGGCGATGGTGTAGTCTGAGGGGCGGATCAGGAAGCGTTTACTTGAGGTGAAGTTTCAATGGCCATTGTTGCCGGAGTGGATTTCGGCACACTCAGCGTTCGCGTGACTCTTGTTGACAGCAAGAAGGGGCCGATCGGGACTGCGTCGGCCAGCTATCCGCTGCACCGCAAGCGAGAGGATCCAAATTACGCGACTCAGTCGCACGGCGACCAGATGGCTGCGTTGGCTGCGGCGACGAAAGACGTGCTGAAGTCGACCGGCATCGATGGCGCGCGGGTGGCTGCGATCGCGCTCGATACGACCGGATCGAGTGTGATTCCCGTGGGCGTGGGCCTTGAGCCGTTGGACGAGTATTACCTGTGGTGCGATCATCGCGCCTCTGCCGAAGCTGAAGAGATTACGCGCAAGGCGCACGAGGTGGGATTCGAGGGAATCGAGTGGTGCGGCGGCGTCTACTCGCACGAATGGGGATTCGCGAAGCTTCTGCACTGGCTGCGGCACAACCCGGAGAAACGCGCGCGATTTATTACGGCGCTCGAACATTGCGACATGGTTGCGACGACGCTTTGTGGCGTAACGGAGCCGGGCGCGGTAAAGCGCAGTGTATGCGCCATGGGCCACAAGTGGATGTGGAATCCAAAGTGGGGCGGGTTGCCGCCGGAGAATTTTTTGGTCGCGGTTGATCCATTGTTCGCGGGAGTGCGCGCGAAGCTGGGCGGTGAATACCTGACAAGCGATCACCTGGCGGGAAATCTTTCGGCGAAGTGGGCGGCAGAGCTGGGGCTGCGCGCCGGAATTCCAATTCCCGTGGGAGCTTTCGACGCACACTGGGATGCAATCGGATCGAACATTCGCGAGGGCGACGCGGTAAACGTGGTGGGCACTTCGACGTGCATCATTGCGATGGCGCGCGAGGCGGAGCTGGTACCGGGCGTGTGCGGCGTGGTGCCGGGAAGCGTGCACCCCGAGTTCACGGGAATCGAGGCGGGGCTTTCGGCTGTCGGCGACATTTTCGACACCATCGCCAGGCGCGCGGGAACAACGGTGGCGGCACTGAGCGAGGGACTGGATGCGTACAAGACAGGACAGACAGGGCTGCTGCGATTGAGCTGGGACAACGGCGATCGCACGGTGCTGGTGAATCCCGAATTAGGCGGCGTGACGCTGGGCTGGAACCTGGTGCACACGGCGCAGGATGAGTTGTTCGCGGCCATCGAAGGGACCGCGTTTCACACGCGCATCATTCTGGAGCGGATGGCTGAGCATGGAGTGCTCATTGATCGCGTGATCAATGCGGGCGGCATTCCGCAAAAGAACGAAGTGCTGAACCGTGTGTACGCAAACGTGCTGAACAAGCCGGTGCTTGTGCCGGCGGGGATTCCAACGAGCTTGGGATCGGGAATCTTTGCATTACTTGCCGCCGGGGAATACAAGACTATCGAAGAAGCGCAGGCCGCAGTGTGCCTTCCGCTACGCACGGTTGAGCCGGACCAAAAATCGGCTGCGGTCTACGAGAAGCTTTACCGGCTCAATCGCGATGCATACTTCGCGCTGGGAACGCGCGACGCGGCCCCGGTAGCACTGGGAAAGATTTTGCCGGAGTTGAGGAAGATTGCGGCGGATGCGCGAAAGGCGTGATCGGGTGGCCTAATTGAGGTCGAACTTGTTGCCGCACTGCGGGCAGGTCGCAGTCATTTTACCGCTGCCGATCATGCCCGTTGTCCATTTCCAACCTCGCTTAGCGGCCTGAACTTGCGTGGAGCCGCAGCGTGGACACTTCAGGCCTTCTTGGCTCACGGCAGCCGCATTGGCAGGTTGAGCGGCAAATTGCTGCGGAGGCTGAGGCGCCGGCGGCATTGGCGCGGCGGCGACGGCCTGCGTCCCCAGCGGCTCCACATGCTGTCCGCACGCAGCGCAAAATGCTGCGTTTGCGACGAGGGGCGCCCCACACTTGGCGCAGAAGCTGTTTCCGGTGGTGACGCTTTGGCTGTCCATTGAGAACTCCGGGAACAGTATAGCCCAGGGTTGGAAGGGCCAATGGCCCAAAACTAGCCAGGGACGACGCCGTACTTGGGGTTTGCTTGCGCTTCCGCCCCGCGCAATTTACCGTTGATTTCACAATCCATTCTTCCGGGTGCCCTTTGTCCAATTGTTGTGCGCGACCAGTCTTTCGTAGTCTTTTCCTGATCGTTATGACTTGCGGGATTGCCGTAGTCGGAAAGGCACAGCTGCCTAACGCGCCGGCTCCAAGCGCAGGTGCGCAAGTTGAACCCTGGGCTGCGCCGGACTTTTCCGTTGACCCCAAAACACTCTATGAGGCTGCTTCGTCGGTGCCCGTGCCTGACGGCGCGAATGTGGTCGAGCTCGTTGAAGACGAGAGCTATACATTCGACGATGCCGGGCGCATGAATCATGTGGGCCGCATCATCTATAAGGTGCTCACCCAGAAGGGAGCCGAGGGCTGGGACTCTCTTTCGGTTGGCTGGGAGCCATGGCATGAGGCGCGTCCCGTGATTCGCGCACGCGTGATTTCACCGGATTTTGCGGTGCACGAGCTTGACCCCAACACCGTGACCGAGGCGCCGGCGCGCGGAGGCGACTACAAAACCTATAGCGACGGCAAGCGGCTGCATGCGCCATTCCCAGCGATTGCTCCGGGTGTGGTGGTGGAAGAGGAGTACACAGAGACGGAGACTGCGCCGCTGTTTGCTCCGGGCCGCGTGGGGCGCGTGGAACTTGGGCAGGAAGATGTGATGGTGGCGCACAGCCGGGTGGTCTTCGACTCCCCCGCGACGCTGCCGCTGCGGACCGAATTGCTTCTGCTTCCGGATCTGAAGCCGGTGCGCACGGAGGCGGCCGGGCGCGTGACACTTACTTTCGATGTAGGACCGATTGACGGCGTCGATTCGCGCGAGCCGTATCTGCCGCCGGACGTGGTGCATTTCCCCATCATTGCCTTCGCTACGGGCGCATCGTGGCAGAGTGTTGCGGCCACATACGGAAAGATTGTGGATGATTTTTCGGGTTCCGCGGCGGTGAAGGCAGTGGTTGATCCGCTCGTTGCAGGGAAGAAGACCGTCGCCGACAAAGAAGCGGCGATCGTGGACTATCTCGACCGCGAGGTGCGGTACACAGGCATCGAGTTTGGTGAAGCAGCCATTGTGCCGCACGATCCGGCGGAAACTCTGGCCAAGAAATACGGCGATTGCAAAGACAAGGCGACGTTACTGGTAGTGATGCTGCGCGCGGCGGGGATCCCAGCCAATGTGGCGCTGCTCAGCGTTGAATCGCGGATCGACGTTCCTGCTGATTTGCCGGGCATGGGCATGTTCGACCACGCCATCGTTTATGTGCCAGGGAAGAATCCGATCTGGATTGACGCCACTGACCGATATGCACAACTGGGACAGATTCCCATGGGCGACCAGGGGCGGCTGGCGCTGATTACCAGCGACACTACGACAGCGCTCGAGAAGACTCCCGAGTCGACGTCGAAAGATAACGGCCTGAAGGAGACGCGCGAGTTCACGCTAGCGGACAACGGTCCTGCGAATGTGGTCGAAATTACCGAGCCCACGGGCATCTACGAGTCGGGCTACCGCGGCTACTACGCGGACAAGCCCGACAACGACACGCGCGACGGCTTGCGCGGATATGTACAGGCGGAGTACGTTTCAGACGATCTTACGAAAGTGGATCGCACCGATTCCGCCGACCTGTCGCGCCCGTTCGAGCTGACCCTTGCGTGCGACAAGGCGAAGCGCGGCTTCACGAATCTCGAGGATGCACAGGTCGCCATTCGCGTGGATCGGATGTTCCAGATGCTGCCGGACGAGCTGAAACGCAAGGACGACAGCGACGAAAAGAAGGCGACTGGAACCGACAAGCCGAAACCGCCGCGCACAGAAGACTGGTGGCTCGACGCTCCCTACAACATGGAGTGGAATTACCGTCTCATCCCGCCGGCCGGATTCGTTCCCAAGGAGCTGCCCAAGGACGCGACCCTCCAGATCGGGCCGGCAGTGCTCACAGAGAGTTTTTCCGCCGGCAAGGATGGCGCGGTTCTCGCGCATTTGGTCTTTGATACGGTGAAGCGGCGCTACACGGTGGCCGAAGCAACGGCACTGCGCAATGAGATTGCCGACCTTATGAATGGGCCGGCGATCATGGTCAACTTTGAGCCGCAAGGTGCGGCGCTGCTGCGCGACGGCAAGGTGAAGGAAGCGCTGGCCAGCTATCGCGCGCTGATCGCGCAGAATCCGAATTCAGCTGTGCACCATTTGCAGGTAGCCAATGTGCTGCTTGAAGCGGGCATGGGCGAGGCCGCGCGCAATGAAGCGCGACTTGCGGTCAAGCTCGATCCGACGTCGGCGATTGCCGAGCGCACGTTGGCCGAGATTCTGAAGCATGACCTGGTGGGTCGGAATTTACGCGCAGGCAGCGACATGGCCGGCGCCGCGGAAGCGTATCGAGCGGCAATCAAGCTCGATCCCGACGATCACTCGGCGCAGGGCGACCTGGCGATCCTTCTTGAATACGATTCCGTGGGCCGGCGATACAGCGGTCAGTCGCACATGAAAGAAGCCATCGCGGAATATCAGGCGCTGGGCGAAGACAAGCTGGCCGATCTTGGTATCGGCAACAACCTGGCGTTCGCGCTTTTCTACGGCGGAGACTATGCGGAAGCGTACAAGGCCGGGCAGACTCTCAATCCGGAGCCAGAACAGCTGCTTTCCGCGAGTGTGGCCATGATCGACGACAGCAAGGCGGGACTGGCCGAGGCCAACAAGAGGTCGACCGACGACGCGTCGTTCAAAGACACCGCGGGCACAGCGGGCGAGATGCTCATGAACCGGAGGGAGTACCCGCAGGCGGCGGACTTTCTGCAAGCGGGCGCGGCGGGCGACGATGCCGCGCGCACGCTGGGACTGGCGAACATGCTGCGCGGCGCGATCCACCACGAGGATGTGAAATTCGCCAACACGCCCGAAGACATGGTGAAGCGCTTCGCGCTGGTTCCGTTTGACGCCGACATGACGAAAGAAAAATTTGCGGCGATGCTGAGCCGCAATGGGCTCAAGGTGTTGAACGCCATGGATGCCGACGAGCTAAAGGACGAACTGAGTTCCGGCAAGCAGATGAACAGCCAGCTGGCCCGGGAAGAGAGCTCGCTCGATGTTACGGAGGACATTTTGCTGAAGATGCTCGATCCCAAGGGAGAGGGCGACGATGCCACGGGATACCGCGAAAAGGTGGAGATGCTGGGCGGTACGACGATGACGGTCTTCCTGGTGAAGGAAGACGGGCAATACAAGTTGCTCGACACGATGGACAAGCCAAACTCAATCGCGCTGGAGATGGTGGATCGCGTGAACGCTGGCGATCTGAAGGGAGCCAAGGCACTGCTCGACTGGATGCGCGAGGATCAGCACCTTGAGGGTGGAGACGATCCGCTCGGCGGGCCGGTGTTTCCGCGCTTCTGGACCAAGGGAGAAGCGGCAGATGCGCGGAAGATGAAGCTGGCGGCAGCGGCCATCATGGTCGGCACCAAGCCGACAGTCGCGGACGGCGTGACAATTCTCGAGGCGGGCCTGAAGGACGCGGCAGGCGATCGCGAGCGCAGCAACATTGAACTCGCGCTGGCCGAGGGTTATTCGGTCCAGGATAATTTTGCCCGATTGCTGGACGATTCTTCGGCGCTGCTGAAAGAAGAGCCGGAATCGAAGCAGGCGTTCGAATACAACCTCGAAGCGTTGCTGGGGTTAAACCGCTTCGACGACGCATTGGCGCTGGCCGACGCGAGACTTAAGCTGCTGGACAACGACAGCGATGCTTATGCAGCGAAGATGGAGATCGAAGCCAATCGCGGCGACTTTTCCGCAGCGCACGCGTGGGGAGAAAAACAACTCACACTTGGCCAGGAGAATGCCGAAGTGTTGAACGGATTGGCATGGGACGCGCTCTTCACCGGCAAAGTGACGGACGACGATGTAGCGACGGCGGTGAAAGCGACGCAACTGCAGAAGGACGCTCCTGACATTCTGCACACCCTGGCATGCCTGTATGCGGAGACGGGCAAAACCAAGGAAGCTCATGATCTGCTGCTGCGCGCCATGGATGTTTGGAATCTCGATGAGCCCAACGACGAGGTGTGGTATGTTCTGGGCCGCATCGCCGAGCAGTACGGCGAGCGCGACATAGCGATTGCGGACTACCGCAAGCTGAAAAAGCCGAAAGAAATTCTTGCGATTCCCACATCGACATGGCGGCTGGCGCAGATGCGGTTGACAGCGATGGGAGCGGAAGACGCGGCGAAGGCGCAATAGGCCCGCGGCCGGTGCCGGTTTGGATTACTGCTGCTGTTGCATCTGCTGCATGTCAATGAAGGGGACGGGGAGCTCGGGCGGCTGCTGTGCACGTTCGACGAGCACGCTCCAATCCTCGGGGATGGGAAGCTTGCGATCGAGGGCGGGCGCCTGCTCGCTGGCTTCAACCTTTACCGCGACGTAGAGCTCGCTCGCGGTCTTGCCACGGAAGACGCCGTGGGTCGGCGGAACGTCGGCGTAATCGCGACCGACGGCGGTGCGGATGTGGCGGTGGTGTGCAACCAGGTTGTTGGTGGGGTCGAGGCCGACCCAGCCGAGATGAGGCAGCAGAGCTTCAACCCAGGCGTGGGTGGCATCTGGCGTTGACCGGTCGTGATCTTCGCTGCCACGGTATAGATAACCCGAAACGTAGCGCGCCGGAATGCGCACGTGACGCAGCAGCGCGATCATGGTGTGGGCAAAATCCTGGCAGACGCCGGCGCCGCTGAGGATGGCCTCGTCGATGGGCGAGTCGACTCGCGTAGAGCGCGGTACGTAATCGAAGTAATGGAATAGGCGCTGGTTAAGCTCGAGCACAAGATGGAGTGGATCGTCGCGGCGCACGACATCCATTTTCTTCGCGAGCTCGACGAGAGCCGGCGTCTCCGCGGCGAAGGCGCTGGGCAGCAGCATTTCAGAATAATCGCCGGCTTCGACCATCTCATCCAGATCTTCCCATGCATCGGGCGACAGAAAATGCGGCACGTCGGGCAGTGGCTGCTGCTCGACGACGGATTCGGCGACGATGACGAGCTGGTTGTGCTCTCCGGGAATGTCAAAGTGCTGGACGTTGTTGCCGAGGTGGTCGCGGTAGCTGAAGACGCGGCAGCGCGGGCTGACGGAAAGCGTGAAGGTGAGGCAATGCTGGCTGGAATCGGAGCGCGGATGCATGCGCGTCTCCATGATGCTCTCGCTGATGGGCTGAGAGTAGCGGAATCGCGTCAGGTGGCGGATGGCGTAAAAGTTCATGATTGCTCCGTAATACAGCTTTCACCATAGCGTTGAGCTGGCGGCGAGGCCGCCGCCAGTACAGCCGGCCAGGAGGCCGGCGCTACATTAGACGGCCAGCGCAGATTGAATGGAGTATTGCACATAGTTACGGTAAACCAGCTCATGAATGCGAAGGCATTGCTCGCGAATGTTGTGCAGGAACGCGGCCGCGTCACCGCTCAGAATCTCATTGATGGTCGTATAGCCAAGCATGGCATGGAGTTTTCCGACGCCGGCAAAAACCTCATCGGGCGAGCGGCGACCGCCGGTACGCTGGATGGATTCGATGGCGGTGCGGATATTGTCTACGCAATAGCGAATGGCATGAGGAAAATCGCGGTTCAGAACGAGGAATTCAAGGATGCGTTCCGGCGAAAGATCGGCGGTGTAAACCTGGCAATAGGCCTCGAACGCCGTGCAGCAACGCAGCAGGCCGACCAACTCCAGATATTGATAGCCCGAAGATTCGCGCTCGTGGGCTTGAAAAAGCTCGGACCGGTAGACCTCAAGGAGAGTGGCCGTGGCGTAAGCGCGCTCGAGCGATCGGCCGAGACGGATAAACTGCCATCCCTGGCCGTGAATCATGGTTGAGTCGCCGACACCCTGGAACAAGTGAATGCCGTCGACCACCGAGGCCAGCATATCGCTGGCGCTGGTGGCATACTGAGCCTGCGCGCTCGGCGAATGAATGTGGTGAAAGAGACGATTGAGGCGCTGCCATTGCTCGGTGGAGATCTCTTCACGAACCTGGCGGGCATTCTCGCGCGCAGCGCTCACGCAAAAGGTGACGGAAGAGGGATCGACCAGATCGAAAACCAGCTTGCTTGCCATCGCCTCAAGCGAGCCGTTCCACTCAATTCCCACGGGCCTGCCGAGGGCAGCCGTCATTCTCTGCCAGCGCTGCTCGGCATTGGCGCCGCCGGGGTCGAGCATCAGACCCATGGTGACGTCGAGCAGGCGCGCGGTGTTCTCCGCACGCTCAAGATAGCGGCTCATCCAGTAGAGGCTGTCGGCGACGCGCGATAGCATCGTGCTTCTCTCACCTCCGGCCCGATGTTCCCGAATCAGACTTATTCCAGAACCCATGTGTCCTTGCTTCCGCCGCCTTGCGAAGAGTTAACTACGAGCGAACCCTTTTCGAGCGCCACGCGCGTGAGTCCGCCGGGCACAATGTTTACTTTGTCGCCAAAAAGAATGTAGGGGCGCAGATCGACGTGGCGCGGCTCAAGCCGGTCGTCGACCAGGCAGGGCGCGCGCGAAAAATCGAGCGTGGGCTGCGCGATATAGTTGCGCGGGTTGGCCTCGATCTGGCGGGCGAATTCCTCGCGCTGCCGAGCCGAAGACTTGGGTCCGATGAGCATGCCGTAGCCGCCGCTTTCGCCGACCGCCTTGACCACGAGCTTGTCGAGATTGGCCAGCACATGCTTGCGGTCCTTCTCCTCGCTGAGAAGAAATGTTTCGACGTTGGGCAGGATTGGATCTTCATTGAGGTAGTAGCGAATCATTTTCGGGACGAACGCGTAGATGGCCTTGTCGTCGGCGAGTCCGGTGCCGAAGGCGTTGGACACGGTGACGTTGCCGGCGCGGTAGGCATTGAAGAGGCCAGCACAGCCGAGGGCGGAGTCGGAGCGGAAGACCAGAGGGTCACTGAAATCGTCGTCGACGCGGCGATAGATAACGTCAACGCGCTTGAGGCCGTCGGTGGTGCGCATGTAGACGATGTTGTCGTGCGTGACCAGGTCGCGGCCTTCGACGAGATCGATGCCCATCTGGCGGGCGAGGTAGGTGTGCTCGAAGTACGCGGAGTTGAAGACGCCGGGGGTGAGCAGCACAATGTTGGGCTCGGGCCGGCCCTCAGGCGCGAGCGAGCGCAGAGTGGAAAGGAGAACTTGCGGGTAGTGCTCGATGGGGCGCACACCGTAGCTCGAGAACAATTGCGGGAAAGTGCGCTTCATGACGCGGCGGTTGGTGAGCATGTAGCTCACGCCCGAAGGCACGCGCAGATTGTCTTCGAGGACAACGAATTCGCCGGTCGACAAGCGGAGCAGATCGGAGCCGACGACCGCGATGTAGACGTTGCGCGGTACCTGGAGCCCGCGCATCTGCCGCCGGTAATGCTTACAACTGTAGACGAGATCGCGTGGCACGATCTTATCGCTAAGAATCTTGGCGTCGGAGTAGACGTCGCGCAGAAAGAGGTTGAGTGCCGTGATGCGCTGCGTGAGCCCGCGCTCGATGCATTCCCATTCCCGCGCGGTGATCAGTCGAGGCAGCAAATCGTATGGGAAGATGCGCTCGGTGCCCTCTTCGCGGCCGTAGACGGTGAAGGTGATGCCCTGGGTGAGGAAGGCGAGATCGACCGACTGTTTTCGGCGGCGCAACTCCTCGGCAGGCAGGGCAGCAAGGGTCTCGGCGAGCGCGCGATACTGCGGCCGCACCTCTCCGCCGGGCGCGCGCATCTCGTCGTAGGCCTGGTCGAGCGGGTAGTCTCCGAAAAGCGGTTCCAACTCGACTGGGTGGCCTGCGGTCATATTTTCTTTGGCAAACTTTCCTGGCAGCGGATTCAGAACATTGGCAGCTAAGTTAAGGGATTCAGGCCAGTGTGCTCAATCGAATTTCACTGGACTAAGGAGGGCTGCGCCCCGTTCTGTTCTCTTGTTTCTAACACGCCGGTAATAAAGGAGCCATTAGAAATCACGAACCATGTGAAGGTGCTCGATGAAAGAAATCGGCGCAACCTTTGGCAGGCTGCGCCGACTGTTTCTCCTTTATGCGGCTGTCGATTCGATCGGAACCGCAGTCCGGGCTATTTTGCCGGCACCGTACTGATTGTCTTCACGATCTGCGCAACGATCTGGTAAGGATCGGCCTCGGAGTTCGGGCGACGATCTTCGAGGTAACCCTTATAACCATTCTTGATAAAGTTCACAGGCAGGCGGACCGAAGCGCCACGATCCGAGAGGCCATAGCTGAACTTGTCGATGGCCTGCGTCTCGTGGAGACCGGTCAGGCGCAGGTGATTGTCGGGGCCATAGACGCCGATGTGCGCAGCGATATTGTTCTCGAAGGCCTTCATCAGCGCCTCAAGGTATTCCTTACCGCCTACGTCTCGCAGGTGCTTGGTGGAGAAGTTGGTGTGCATGCCGGATCCGTTCCAATCACCTTTGATCGGCTTGCAATAGAGCTGGAAGTCCACTTCATATTTCTCGGTAAGGCGCGCCATCAGATAGCGTGCGACCCACACGTCGTCCGCGGCCTTGTGCGAGCCCTTGCCGAAGATCTGGAATTCCCACTGGCCCTTGGCCACTTCAGCATTGATGCCTTCGTGGTTGATGCCTGCGGCAAGACAAAGCTCCAGGTGCTCGTCTACGATCTGCCGAGCGATGCTGCCCATATATTTGTAGCCAACGCCGCAATAGTAGGGGCCTTGCGGGCCGGGATAGCCATCCTTAGGAAAGCCGAGCGGACGGCCGTCTTTATATAAGAAATATTCCTGCTCAAATCCGAACCAGATATCCGGGTCATCGGGCGCGGTGGCGCGCATGTTGGTGGAATGCGGGGTGCCATCGGGATGCATGACCTCGCTGAGAACGAGGAAGCCGTCCTTACGGCTGGCATCGGGGTAGAGAGCCACGGGCTTCAGGATGCAGTCGGACTTGCTTCCTTCAGCCTGCATCGTGGAGCTGCCGTCAAATCCCCAAAGGGGCATGTCGGCAAGAGTGGGCGTCTTATCAAAGCTCTTGATCTGCGTTTTGCCGCGCAGTTCCGGGATGGGCTTTTTGCCGTCGAGCCAGATGTACTCCAATTTGTACTTTGACATAGGTCTCCTCATGAGTTGGGAATGGTAGGACAGCCCCGGCGGAGATTGCGCCTGCGGCCAATTAAGGGATCAACTTCAGGTTAAACCGCGAAATCGCGAATTCCATAAGGATGGCATAAGGAAATGCAGAAAATCTGTGGAAGGTAGATGGAAACGGAAATACGGGTGTGGAAATGTGTGGCTGCAACAGTTGCGAATGATTCTCGGTTGCCACGAAGTGATAATGCGCGCCTGCAGAAAAACGCGGAACCGGGCTTCGCTCAACCCACTCTTTCCTCCATTTGTCACAGACCAGCGGCGGTTTGCGGCGTCCCTGTGCCGGCAAGGAACTAAACCCGTCCGGCTGCGTTACTCTGGATGATCAGAGGTTCCGGGTCACGATGCACATTCCGCGACTCTTCGTTTTCAGCGCTCTGGCCGCGCAGTTTGTTGCACTGCCGGGATTGCGCTCGCAGCAGCCCGCACAACAGGCTTCCGGCGAGGACTATGTTCGCGCACACTACACGAAATACGAGTACCGCATCCCCATGCGCGACGGCGTGCGCCTCTTCACTGCCGTTTATGTCCCGAAAGTACAGGCATTTCCGGACGACCCCGGTCCGTATCCCTTCCTGATGGTGCGCACGCCCTACAACGTGGAACCCTACGGCGAGGACCGTTATGCCGCGCAGCTCGGGCCGTCAGACGAATTCGAAAAGTCTGGCTACATCTTTGTCTTCCAGGACGTGCGTGGACGATGGATGAGCGAGGGCACGTTCGTTGAGAGCAGACCGCACCTCGACGAAAAGAAAACGCCGCAAGACGTTGACGAATCATCCGACACCTACGACACGATCGAGTTTCTGTTGAAGAATGTGCCCAACAACAACGGCAAGGTAGGCATCTGGGGCATCTCGTATCCGGGTTTCTACACTGCGGCGTCGATCATCGACTCGCATCCAGCCATCGCTGCGGCCAGCCCTCAGGCGCCCATGATGAACCTTTTTCTGGGTGACGATTCGTATCACGGCGGGGCCTTCATGATGGCGGCGGGCTTTGAATTCTACGCGCCATTTTTCCATCCGCAACAGAATCCGGTGTTGCCCAAGCCCGAAGCGCCTTTTGATTTTGGCACGCCGGACAGTTACGAATTCTTTCTCAAGGCCGGAAATGTCGCGAACCTGGACAAATACCTTGGCGGCGCGACGTGGATGTGGGATGACCAATTCAAGCACGACACCTACGACGACTACTGGCAGTCGCGCGATTTGTCGCGGCACATGAAGAACATTAAATGCGCGGTTCTTGTGGTGGGTGGATGGTACGACGCTGAAGATCTCGAAGGCCCCTACCGAGCTTTCTATGCAATTCGGAAACTCAACCCCGATACGCCTGTGACGCTGGTCGAGGGGCCCTGGGTGCATGGGGGCTGGGCGCGCAACGACGGCGATCACCTGGGCGATGTGCAGTTCAATGCCAAGACTTCGCTTTACTTCCGCGCGAATATTCAATTTCCTTTTTTCGAGCACTATCTGAAGGGCGGAGGCAAGACGCTGCCGGCGGCGATCGTTTTCGAGACCGGAACCAATGTATGGCGCCGCTACGACGAATGGCCGCCAAAAAGCGCGGTCGCAAAGACGCTTTACTTTCATGCCGGCGGCAAGCTCAGTTTCGATCCGCCAGTTGAGAATGCGAGCGCAGACGAGTACCTGAGCGATCCCAATCATCCAGTGCCGTTCGTGGGCTACACGACGGACACGGTGCCGCAGCGCTACATGGTCGACGACCAGCGCTTTGCCAGCTACAGGCCTGACGTGCTGGTTTACGAGACGGACCCGCTCACCGAAGACGTGACGATTGCCGGACCGATTTCGCCGCATTTGAAGGTGGCGAGCTCTGGCACGGATTCCGACTTCGACGTCAAGCTCATCGATGTTTATCCGGATGAGGATCCCACCGATGCCTCCATGCCAAACAAGCGCGTGATTGACGAAGCGCCAGTCCACATGGGCGGCTACGAGGAGTTGCTGCGCGGCGAGCCGTTCCGAGCGAAATTCCGTACGAGTTGGGAGACGCCCAAGCCGCTTGTGCCAGGCAAAGAAACCGACATCGATTTCACCATGCCCGATCTGTATCACACCTTCCGCCGCGGTCATCGCATCATGGTTCAGGTGCAGAGCTCGTGGTTTCCGCTCACCGACCGCAATCCACAAACCTTCACCGACATTCCATACGCCAAGCCGGAAGATTTTCAGAAGGCCACCGAGCAGGTGTTTCACCAAAAGGACGCAGCCTCGGGTGTAGAGGTGCTGGTGCAGCCGCAACCATAACCGCAGGGCGCCGGACGGCGCTCTCGAATCGTGAGGACACAATGACCGTTCGAGCTCGATCAGCATTTTTGATTTCCGCATTGCTTTTCGCGACGGTGGCACCGATGTGCGCCGAAGAGGGCATGTGGACTTTTGACAACCCGCCGCTAAAGGCCCTGGCAGAGAAGTACGACTTTCACCCGACACAAGAATGGCTTGATCATCTGCGGCTTTCGAGCGTGCGGCTCAACGACGGTGGCTCAGGATCGTTCGTAAGCCCCAATGGCCTGCTGCTAACGAACCACCACGTGGCACGAGTCCAGCTGCAGAAGAACTCAACGGCAGATCACGATTATCTGCGCGACGGATTCTACGCCGCGACGCAGGACCAGGAGATGAAGACTCCCGACCTGGAAATCAACGTTCTGGTGGCTATGCAGGACGTGACAACGCGCGTGCAGGGCGCAGCCAAGGACGCCAAAGATGATGCCGAGGCGCTCAAGGCGCGCGATGCTGAGATTGCCGCAATCGAGAAGGAGAGCAAAGACAAAACCGGCCTTCGCTCCGATGTGGTGACTCTCTACAACGGAGGCGAGTATTGGCTGTATCAATACAAGGCGTACACCGATGTACGCCTGGTATTCGCACCCGAGGAGGAGGCTGCTTTTTTCGGGGGCGATCCGGATAACTTCACCTACCCGCGCTACGACCTCGATATGGCACTCTATCGCGTATACGACAATGGCAAGCCGCTGCACACGGAGAATTACCTAAAGTGGAACGCACAAGGCGCGGCTCCCGGTGACTTGGTCTTCGTCTCAGGTCATCCCGGCTCGACATCGCGCGAAGACACCGTGGCTGAACTGACGATGGAGCGCGAGATCCGCGGGCCCGCAATTGTTGAATACCTTCAGCGGCGCATTGACGCAGCGCAGGAATTTGGGAAGCAGAGTGCGGACAACAAGGAGAAAGTTGAAAGCACAATCTTCTTTCTGCAGAATAGCCTGAAAGTCTATGTGGGCCGCAAAGAGGCGCTGTCGGATAAAGCCATTCTGGCCAAGAAGCAGGCCGAAGAAGACGATTTGCGTGCCAAGGTCAAGGCGGATCCAGAGTTGGACAAGGAATATGGGGATGCGTGGGACGAAATCGCAAAGGCCGTGGACCTTGCCAAGCCCGAATTCAAGAAGCAACTCTTCCGCCGCGGCGACAGCCAGCTTTTCACGCTCGCGATGGAGATTGTGCAGTATGTAGCCGAAGTGAAGAAGCCCGACGGCGAGCGGCTACCGCAGTATCACGATGCGGGGCTGGATTCACTGAAATTCCAGATGCTGTCTCCGGCGCCCGTCTATCCGGCGGTGGAAAAGATGTTCATGAAGAATGCCCTGAACCTGGCGAAAGAGCAACTTGGGGCAGACGATGCGTACCTGCAAGCGATCGTGCAGGGCGGCGACATCGACAAGGCCGTGGACGGGCTTGTGAACGGGACCAAAATGGCTGATCCCGCATTCAGGAAAAGCCTGCTGGATGGAGGCGAAGCTGCAGTGGCAGCTTCGAATGATCCCATGATTGCGGCCGCGCGCCGTGCGGACCCTGTATGGCGCGCCAATTATGTGTACATGCGCGACAAAGTCTCCAGCGTGTTCGATGCCGGCGGCGAGAAGCTGGGCAAGGCTCGCTTCGCGGTCTATGGCAAGAACGCGTATC
>CAZVYV010000038.1:13629-15771 GCA_964630985.1 uncultured Occallatibacter sp. | reverse complement strand
CCGCTCTGCGCCTGCCACGCGATGCCGCCCGTTGACCCCGGGGACAGCACTGGCACTTGCCCCGCCGCCGTCGCGCCGTTGGTCGTCACCACGCCATTAGCCAGCACGTAAATCGGCTGCAGCGTCAACAAGTTCGTGGCGTTCAGCGTGTTGGTGCTGGCCGGCACGACAATGTAGAACGTGGCCGCCGTGCCCGAGAATCCCACCTTGTAAGTGTTCGGCTGCAAATAAACCACCGGGTTGGTTCCATAAATGTTCACCCGGGCCGGAGTTCCAATTTGAAAGCCGCCCGGGCCGAACAGCAGGGTGGCGGTGGGGGTCAGCGTCATCGTGCCGGAGTAACCAGACTGCCCAACCATCGCCGTAATTGGGAATTGCACCGGAGTTTGTGCGCCCGCCGCCAGGGCCAGCAGGAAAAAAACCATGGGGAGTAAAAACCGCTTCATCATAAGGGGCTGGGGGTTGAGGTGGTGATCTGACCGCCATTAAAGGTGTAACGGAACAGGGGGGCGACGCCGAGAAAGTCCGGCACTTCAAAACGCGAAATCTCGCAATTCAACAGCCAGATCGTGGTGGTGCCGCCGTTGGTGGGAACGGCGAGTTTAAGGTTGCCCGTGCCCGGAATCTCGGCCGGGTGCTGGATGGCGTAGAGGAACGCCGCCCCGGCGTCCACAAAGGCGGCCGGCGTGTCATCTTCCGACCGCCGCACATCAAAGCTGATGGTGTTGCGCACATTGCCCCGGTCAATGGCGGTGCCAAACGGCGCGCCATAGCCCTGGACCTTGTCCGTGACCCGCTGGTGATTGAAGGTCAGGGCAATCTCCGCCAGCGCCCGGGTCGTGTTGCAGAGCACGACCGGGGCGGATGGGTTTGAATCCGGGTAAAAGGTGGCGGTGAACATTGCGTCACGCTTTCAAACCGGCCGCAGCGGCGGCTTTCGCGGCGAGCGCCGCCGGGCTGGGTTGCAGTTTCAGGTTGGCGAAATGGTCCAGGTGCTGGGTGAAGAACGTTTGCCACTGGGGCCAGTCCAGTTTGTCATGGCCGGCGGCGTTGAACGCTTCCAGCTTGAGATTTTCGGCGGTGTAGGCGTCTTTGCCCAGGGCGGTGACGGCCGCCGCACCGGCGGTTTGGTTGAGGTCGAAAAGGGTCGTTTGGTTCATATGCGAGTGGTCGGTTTGATGGTTTAAGATGCGGCGACGGTAAAATAGGTTCCCCGCACGCCGGCGGTGATGGTGGGGGTGGCCATCCATGCGATTTCGCCCTGGCGCAGTTGGGTGACGCCCCAGGCTTGCTTTTGGTCCATCAGGGTCGCGCCCTTGAGAATCAGCGGGGTGCTGGCGTCCGCGCCGGTGATGGTCAGATCAAATCCATTCGCCGCCCGGCTCGCCCCGCGCCCGGCCCCGGTGCCCTGGGCAATCAGGGCCGCCAGGATGTTCTGCCGGGTCTGGCCCAGCGGGATCCCGCGCACGATGCCGCCGACAGTCTTGATGCGTTTGTTATACAGGCCGTAGCGCGCCGGAACGTCGTCCTCAAAAGTAACCGCCGGCTGGAAGGTCAGGCCGTCGTAAAAATCCGTCGCGCTCGCAAAGCCGGTCACGCTGCCCCAGGAGAGGGTGTAGTTTTGGGTGACGATGCCGGCGTTGGTAAAGGCGCTGTCGGTGAAGGTGCCCCCAGTGTTCGCCTGAGTCACGAGACTGTTGGCCCCGGACCAATCCGTATTTGACGTGCGAATAGCCAGCCAGCTACACGCGCCCAGCAGGGTTTTATCCGGGTGAAAAGACATTTCCGGCATCTTCTCCAACGCGACGCTGGAATAGGTGTCAAGGCTGGCATCCTGCCCATGCACAATGCCGGTAATGTCGGTATCCGTGAAGATGCCCGCGCCGATGGTGGGGTTCGCGTAGGGATACAGCGCTGCGGCGATGGCGGTGGTCAGGCGGCCGTCCGGGGTGAAGCTGACGCGGTAATACATCTGGCTGTCCCGCTTATCAATCAGGCCCAGGCCGGCCACCCCCACATCCATGCCCTCGTAAACGAGGTCTTGTTGAATGACGGTGCCCTCCTTGGCCAGGAAGCTGACAGGGGTGCCGGTGTTGTAAACGAAACGCGCGGGGATGCGTTGAATGGATGAACGAAGCATAA
>CAZVYV010000038.1:10803-13529 GCA_964630985.1 uncultured Occallatibacter sp. | reverse complement strand
AGGTGAACGATACTGCCGCCGTGTCCGAGCCGATATACTGCACCCCGGCCGCAAATCCCCGGGCGCGGACCATGCCGGCGGCGGAAACAGGGAACGGACCGGAATAAAGCGCGGCGGTTGGGTTGCCGCTCCAGGGGTGCGAATTGTCCAGGGTGTAATAAATGGCCGTCGCGCCGGCGCAGGTGATTGTCACCGTTTGCGGATGCGCGCCACCGTTGCCCTGGCCGTCATTGGGTTGGATGTTTGGCCGGGGGAGCTTGAGCAACTGCGTGTTGTCATCCTCCTCGGTCTCGAAATTGAGCTGTCCCACGCGCAGGTTCTCATCGCGCTGCGGGGTAAATTCCGTGATAACCGGATTGCGCGGCTTAAACGGTTTGCCCAGGAAGACCGGCCAATAGAGTTTCAGCACCTTCGCCGCCCGGGCCGCATAGACGCGGATCGGGATTCCGGTTCCCCGTGGGCCATTGTTGACGATGACGTTCTCCACGAATTGAATAGTGACCGGCATTTTGAGCGGTCCCAATGGCATATTTGCGTTATCGTCAGTCGCCTGCTCGACCGGCAACACGAGATAACCCGCGCCGCTGCGGCCATTGGCCTGCGGGCCAAGCACTTTGGTCACGGCGGCGTTTACGACCGATTCCGTCGCACCCGGCTCAATCACCACGCCCGGCAACCCGGCCAGAAACGCGTCGGAGCTGAGACATCCGAGAATGTCTTGCTGAATCAATGGCCAAAGGTCTGAATAGTTCATGATTCCAACTCCTTCCGAAGATACAAAATGAAGCTCCGCGCTCCCTTGATGGCCGACGTTCGGAACTGCTCATCACTCGGAAGCAATTCGCGGTTTTGAGATTGGAACACGGAATCGGCGAACCAATAATAAACCAGGCCGCCCGGTTGGGGAGCCCAGTAAGGGGAGCCCTTCTCCCCCCGACTCGTCGTCCGCGTTCGGGTCTTTTGCTCACCCATTTTCAGCCCCATGGGGCGGCCCTTACCCCAGAACACCACCAGACCAGTAAAGCTTCTGGCCCGTCGGTTATACGCCTCCGCCGTGGCGGGGATCGTCAACTTGGTCGTCCCCGGGGTCCGGGTGCCGGGCAAAATCGTGACATCATGGAGAGCCCGGCCAATCCCTGGGGTCGGGAATTTAACGGATGCGGATTCAGCCGTCGCGGTGGAATAAGCCTCCTGCCCGGCCCTCGCCCAGTAATTCGTTCTGGCACCACCCAGTGCGTTGGGGTGATTGGCGGAATACTCGGTCAAATAGTCGCGGGACATTTCCAGCGCTTTAGTGCCCATAAACTCATGCAACTCCTCCCCGCGCTCTCGGATGCCGGCAAACCGGCGCAAAAGCGGGCTGGCGGTATCCAACGGAATGGCGATGGTGATCGAGTTCATCCGGCGTGTTCCATGGCTTCGAGTTCCTTGTCGAGTGTGTCGAGAATGTCCTTATCGTATTTCTGACCGTCAATCGTGATAAACGCCGGCAATTCCTTTTTGGCATCCGCCGGGGCGTCCGGGGCGTCTTCGTCCTCGTCAATCACCCCCAATTCAATCGCTTCATCCCGGTCAATGGCCCGCCATCCCATGCCGCTGTTAAATGCGAACGGTGGAAACGGGTTGTCGAATCCGTCGGGAAACAGGTCCGTGCTGCCGATGGAATTCCAGACTTCATCATCTTTTTCAGCAATCATGCGGTCGCCGTCATAGAGGGTGCCCCCGGCGGTTTCCCACCGGCTGGGCCAGTCATCGCCAGGCACTTCCACGATTGTCCCCTTCGGCCCCTGGCGTTCACCGCGCGGAATTTCCACCATATAGAGCCGGACCAGTTCCCAACAGGGGAATTGAAATAAAGCAACGTCGGTTGAACCGGCTTTCAATGACGCAAACCCGTTCGCCATTTCCCGCTGCGTATTCAGAATCAGCGAAAGCCGTTGCTCACTGCTGAGGTCTTCCAAACTTCCCCGCACGGCGGACGGCACCCCGGCCCCGCCGGATTCAGGAAATCCGCCCTCCGGCGTGTAACCCATGGCCTTTAAAATTTCCTGTAATTCAAACCGGATCGTTGACTCGTTGGCATCGCCCCGGATCAAGTCGCCCAACTTTTCCCGCAACGCCTGCAGGTAATTGGCCGAGGTCGTGCGGGCGGAGAAAATTGACGCCTGCCGGATGGAAACATCCAAAGCGCGAAGCTGATCCGATGAAAGGGAGGTCGGCAGCGACTCCCGTTCCATGTGGAACATTTCGGCGATTGATGGCGTGTCAGAGTCCATGTTTCAATATCCATCCGGCCAGCCAAAGCCGCCCCCGGTGCCCCCGGTGCCTGTTGGGTATGGCTGCACCCGGTTTCCGGCGCGTGCGATACCAACCGCGCCCGGGCGGCTCACTTTGCGCTGCGCAATCAGCAGCAGGTGACTGACCGCCTCGTCATTGGCCTCCTTGCGTTGGTCGGTTTGCAGGCTTGTCCCCGTCGGAAGGGCGAGCAGGTAGGCCCACCGAACCAACGCCACCGCCCGCTGCTTTTCCCCGGGCGGCAGGCTGTTTGGAATCGTCCAATCCAACGCCCGGCCTCCATCCAGATAGGACTTGCGAATTTGATTGGAAACGCTGGTGATGATGTCTTCCAGGTCCGCGCCCTGCCCGTCGCCCTTGGCGGCGTCATACGCGGTCGTCTCGCTGTCGTTGAACTGCGCGAGCACATCATCGGCGCTGAGTTGGAACCA
>CAZVYV010000038.1:8378-10703 GCA_964630985.1 uncultured Occallatibacter sp. | reverse complement strand
ACGGCGCGATGCTTTGATCCAACTGGATGTTGAACCCGCTGGGGTTCGTCACCACGGTGGTTATCCTGGTCAACCGCCAAGCCGGGATGCTGTCCGCGAAGGACGCCCCAAGGTTGGTGATGGTCACCAGGTTCGTGTATGTCTGGGTGGGATAGTTCGTGTTCCCGCCCAGAAGCACCGTCCATTGCAACGGTTGCGTCGTGGTGATGGCCACGTTGGTCCCCAGCAGACTGTTCGTGTAACCGCTGCCCGGGCCGATAACCTGGTCAAAGAACAGCGTGAGCGCGCCGTTGGTGCTGGCCGACGAGCCGTTGGGCGCCTGGAGGGTGTTGGTGGCCGTGATGGTGAGCACGAAGGCCGGGGTGTGGAATCCCGAGTAGTTCAGGAAGTTGGTGCCGATGACGCCGGGATTGGTGGCCGAGGTCGTGATCGTGTTGGTGTAGAGCGTGGTGATGCGCGGCGTGACGTAGGTGCCGATTTGAGCCGAAGCGGTCAAGGCGACGGCGCAAGCCGCAACCGCCGCAACCGCCGCGAAAAGTTTGTTGAGTTTCATATTTTTAAGTCGTTTTTTTGTGGAAGGTAGGGCCGGGCATCGCACCCGGCCCCCAAAGGTTAGTTATTAATGGCCAGTTGCTGAATGCCGCTGGTGTGTTGGACGTGGATATATTCGTAGTTCTCCACGGTGATGGCGACTTTCTTGATGCCCAGGTCGGTGATATAGACGGCGTATTCGCCGCCGCCCTCCTGGCCGGTGAAGGTGTGGCGGACGATGTTCGAGGGGTCGAACGGACCGGCGTCCTTGATGGCGGTGAACAGCAGGACGTTCTGGCCGATGATTTCCTGTTTGGCGCTGCTGGTGTTCTGATAACGCTCGGCGTTGATCAGCACATTTGGCACGCCCAACACGGTGGCGATGTCCGACTCCGTCACGGCGGCCGCCCGGGCGAGCGCCCCGGCCGTCAACTCGCTTTCGTAGGCATTGGACCGCTTCAAATGCGCGGCGTCACCGTAAGCGACGTTCTGCGGGTAGAAGCCGGTGGTGTTGGCGATCTGCAGTATGCGATTGCGCAGGTCCAGGTCCGGGTTGCTCGCGCTGTCCCAGGTGGTGGAGGCCGCGACCGCGCTGGTTGTGTACAGGGCGATGGCCTCCAGCACGCTGGCGCGGTTCAGGATGTCAATCAGCCATTTGGTGTGGAGCTGCTGCCATTCGGGTTTGGCGTTCAATTCGTCGCGGTCCAGGATGACGGACAAGCCCCGATTGAAGCCCTGTTGATCGGACTTGCTGACGGTCCGCTGGCGGATTTCCGGGAAATCCGCGAGCAGTCCGCGCTTGACCTTGGTGTAATCCACGGTTTCCCACGGTTCGTTTTCGTTGTACGTGGTGAGCCGGAAGATGCGGCTGTCCGTCGGGCGCGGCGGGGCCAGAAAGTCGCGCAGCTTCACCAGGCCGTTGCCGACCATCGAATCATAGCCGGCGGCGAACAGGGTGAGTTCCATGATCGGCGTGGCACCGCGCAGGATCGAGTCGTTAGCCAGGCAGATTTGGCCGGCCTGGAGGTTGTTGTAATCGTTGGCCAGAACCACGCCGCTGTCATTCAGCGAGCGCCGCACGGCGCTGTTATGCAGCGCGACGGCGGCTTTGGAGGGTTGTTCAGTTTTCATGTTACGATTTAAAGAATTTGGTTTTGGTTGAGAGTGGAATTACAGCGGGTTGGTGGGATTGGTGAACGTGCCCGAGCCGTTGGTGGTGAGCAGGTAGGGTTCAACGGGCACATAAGGCACCTCCAGGGTGCTGCTGGTGGCCGCCACGGTGCCGGCCGCCCGGCCCACGACCCAATAGGTTCCGGCGGCAATCGTGGTCGCGTCCGCGATCTTGCCGGCGGAGGTAGAAACTACCAAATGGTCAATGGTGATTGCCGCCGAGGCGATGCCCAGTTCCAAGCCGGGGCGCGCGCCGAGCCGGCGGACGGAGAACGGATCACTGGAATTATACGGCGCGTCCGGGCTGGGTCCCAGCGGCAACGCCGCCAGATTGCTGCCCCCGCCCGCCAGGTCGCCGTATTGATAACCGCTCGCGCCGCGCTGCACCAGCAGGAAGCGGTTCGGCCACGGGTTGCCGGAGTTGTAACTGGACGCGGGGTCCAGCAGCAGCGTTTCGATGCCGTGCTCGTTGATGAGCCCCAGCGCATTGGTCAGGGCCACGCGGTTGTGGCGAATGTTTTTCAGCAAACGCCGGATGGCGAACAGCGCCGGGCGAAAGATGGGATTGGATTTCATGGGAGTTATTTTTGGTGTTTGGTTATGGGTCGGTTATTGTTTGGGCTT
>CAZVYV010000038.1:1800-8278 GCA_964630985.1 uncultured Occallatibacter sp. | reverse complement strand
CATTGGCGAGCGCGATTGTGCCCCGCCGGGTTTGGAATATTTTCATAATTTTATACTGTTAGTTTTGGTTGTATTTTTACGGCGGGTGCCGCAAATCATTTAAAGCGGTTGGCGCGGGACTGGTGATAATGCGCGATGGCGTGATGCACGTCCGCCGCATCCTGGTTGCCCTCTTTTTCGTGGGCCTGAGCCGCTTTCTCGTGGGCCGCCGCCGCCGCCTGATGAGCGGATTTGGAGTTGTTTTCGTGGGCGTTCCGCGTGGCGTCGTTGGCATTTTTACTGGCCTTATTTGCGTGGGACGAACCGCTGGCCTCGGCATATTGGTTCCCGTGAAACGGATGCCCGGGGTAGTCGCCATTGGCCAGCGCGGGGGACGCCAGCGCGTTTTCAAGGGCCGATACGATTTGATCTTCCGTCGGATTCTCGGGGACGGCCCGCCCGGAGCCGATCAGCAGACCGGCGATTTTGGGAATTAACATATTTTTTATGGTGGTTTGTTTTTGGTTGGCCAGCGACTCAACGCCGGAGATGTTTGGATGTGGCGTCAGCGCCACGGAAATCAGTTTGAAGGGCCGCGCAATGATGGAATCACCGCGCTTGCCATTGGGCAGCACATACCAGAATCCGCTCGGGTATTTGCACCCGGCCGCAATGGCGTTCTGCCCGTCGGGGTCCAATGCAAAATGGGCCTCCACGCCCCGCGCGCCCTTGCGCAGTTGGTCAACCGTGCCCAGCTTCACCACTGCCTGGTCGTTCGAGATGGCGGCGGCATCAACCTGGTTCAGGTCGCCATGCCCCCGCAGCACGGGGACCGCAGAAACCCATCGCTTGATTTTGCCGACGAGGCCGTTGAAGTCTTGCACCATGGCATCAGCGGACGCGTTATCGAGCACCTGGATGAACTGCTGCTGCTTCACCTGTCCATTCTCGCGGTAAAGGCGGGTCTTGGGCCATTCGCCGAAGGGGGCGATCAGGCACCAGCCGTCCGCGCCAATCTCAGCATCGTTGGTAAGCGAAAACGCCAGCGCTTCATTCGGAATGGCGGGCGGTTGCGCTTCCGGTTCGGTGGGGGACGGCGCTGGACGCAACTGGCAGGCGATGGCGTCATGGCCGCAGGCAACCGCGTTATGCGTCGCTGCCTGCGCGGGCTGATTCTCAGCCGTGGCCTTCCCGGCGGCGTATCGGTGGGCGTCGGCGGCTTTGGTGTGCGCATCAGCGGTGCCGTCCTGGTGTGCCTTCCGGGATTTTTTGAACGCGGTTGCCGCCGCGTCATTCAGCGCGTCGGAGAATTTCCCACCCGTGTCCTTCACGTCGTGGGCGTTTGAAAGTGCGATTTTCATAGAGTGATTCATGGTTTGCCCGTCAATCCCGCCGCCGCCCCCTGAGCCATCACACCCGCCAGCACTTTGGCGGCGGCCGGGAAAGCTTTGGATTGTTTCAGCAAGGCCAGTTGCTTGGGATGATCCGCCGCGAACGCCTTGAGCGCCGGGATCAGCTTTCCGGGCGGCAGGGCGAGAATTTTTTCCAACTCATCCGCCAGCGGTTGCAAATCCTTGGCGATGGCAGCCCGAAAGGCTTTGACGGGTAACGACTTTGCCGACTTTGCCTTTGCGTTGTGCAACGCCAGGCTCCAACACTCCGGGCTGGCCAGATATTTACGCAATCCCTGCGCCGCCCGGGAGTTGGTCAGCCCGACCTTGCACAGCTTTTGCAACCGTTCATTCGGCAGGCTGTAACCCAGGGACGGCATGGGCAGGGTCTGCCCGTCCGCACCCTTGGGGGCGAGCCCGGCCCGGGACCAGAATGACGCCGCGTCAACCTGCGTATCCGGCAGGTTCGGATTGAACTGCTGCCAGCGTCCCGGATCAGCCCCGGGTGCGATTGGGTCGGTGTCGGTTGTCTGCGCCTTGAGCGTCTGACCGTCGTCAGTCTTGGGTTTTTCGACGGGCAGCACCGGAGCCGGCTTTGGCGGGGCCGGCGGAGTGCCACCCTTGTTTTCCTCATCCTGATCATCACCACCACCACTAGGCGGGACGGCCCCAACGGGCGGCGTGAGACACGGATCATCCGCATCCGGCACCCGGAATCGGAACGCCTGATAAATATCCTTGAGCGCAATCCGCAGGCCCATCGGAACCAGCGCCTGAACCGCCAGCAGATAGTTCGCGCTATTGTCCGACTCTGGTGGCATGAGAGCAAACCACGCGCGCGGTTCCTGCCCGAACAAATACCGGATGACGGGCCGGTCAATGCGTTCGTTGAAACAGCCCGTTATCCTCTGGGCGTCGCGCACCAGGAAAATCCCCGCCTCCCCGCTTTGGACGCTGGCCCCGACCGCCTGGCCGGCCACTGCTGATCCGCCGCCGGACCCGGAAGTGCCGCCCCGCGAACTGGTGGCCATGTCCATACCGCGATAGCATTTCGCGTAGTTCTCATTGGCCCATTGGACCATCGGATGGAACGGATTCGCCGTGCGTCCCGCTTGTTCGAGAAATTTGAATTGAACACTGTCGTTATGCAGCACCGCACCGTCGTTGGACAACGTTTGCAGGGCTTTCAAGGCTTGGTTCCATTCCTCGGTCCCCACTTCCGCCGTGGTCTGCGCGTCAAAGAAGCCGCTGCCGTAACGCGCGTTGAAAATGCTCCAATCCCGCATGGCAAACGCTTTCAGCGCATAGACCATTGACAGTGGTCGCATCCACCCCTGTCCCACATGCGTCAGCCATTCGCCGGAAATGCACGGCTGGCCGTACATGTCAAAAATATGTTGCAGATAACCCAGATACCCGCGCCGCGCCTCCATGAACCAGATTGGTGTGTGCCGGAACTCCGCCGTGACCTCCTTGGCGGCCGGACTATCAATCCGCAACAGCATTTCGTGGACGCTGTAATAATAATCCTCGGCGGACATGGCCTGATAGATCAACTGGTCCGTGCCCCCGATGCTGTCCTGATCCAGCGCGTGGGTCGCCGTGAGGTGATCGTAGAAGTATTGCAGCGCCTCGGCGTGTTGATCGCCAACCAAAGAGCCGTCGCTGACAATTTGCCACGGTAAGCCGGAAGCCTCCGATTTGCGCTTGTCTGAGTTCGTCATCAACTCCGCGTCGCGTTCCATCATGATTTCCCAGGTCTTGCCGACCACCCGCAGCTCACCGATGCGGAACGCGTTCAACTGGCTGGCCAGAATGCCCATGTCCAACTCGGGCATCGGTGAATAGCGCAATCGGATTGCCCATTCAATGCGGGCCTGGTTGAAATGCGAGTTGCCGGTGGGGTTCATAATGCACCCCCCGCCCCATAGACCGACTGCCGCATTGTGGAGGAAAGCCGGCTTTGAAGCAGCGGCACTTGTTGGATTGTTACCGGGCTGAACGCCACGGGACCGGCGCTGCCTTCGGCATCCCGGATGGCCAGCGCCATCGCCCAAAAATGGTCCGCGTGTCCCGCCTCGTTTCGTGTGGCCGCGATGGACACCCGGCCGCCCTGGCTGGTGATCTTCTCCGGCTTGCGCAGGTCGTCAATGGCGTCAGAATCGAGTTCGACCCAAATTTCAATGAGTTTTTCCTCGAAGACCGCGAGCAACGCCGTCGCCATGTTTTCCGTGACGCGAGCTTTTTCGATCTTGCGACCTTCCGCCCTCACCCATTGGTTGATTTCCTCGGTGGTGGCGAAATTGACGCCTTTTACGCGTGATTTCCACTTGTTTTGGGCATATTCCACCAGGCCCAGGCCCAGCCCCGTCATGTCAATCGAAATGCCCCGGAAGCGTGGCAGCTTGAACAGCGGATCAAGCTGCGCCTGCTGGTCCGGGAGCCGCTTGCCATCCATTCGCAGCATGGCGAGAACCCGGCGTTTCTGGCCGTCCTTTTCCAAAACGCAAATCACCGACAAATCCCGATTCCGGCCAACGTCCTGACCGGCGTGCAGGGTGCCGGTGGCATCCGCCAGCCGCCGGAGCGTGGCGTCCGACCAGTTGTCATTATCAATCCGCAGCCCCCCGCGCTCAGCCGCCTGGATTAATTCCAGCGTCAACAGGCAGGTGTTCTCGTCGTTGAAAGCGCACTCATAGTTTTGATCGTAGGCGCGCTTGTCCAACGCCTGTTCCCTGGCCTGCTGCGGCGTGATCGGCTTGCGGGTGTTCGCGTCGTATATCGGCACTCCCATTTCATACGCCGCCGTGCGGGTGACGCGGCAAACCGGAAAGCGGGCCGCTCCTAAAAATGGCTGGCCATCATTTGGCCCCATCCCGGAAGCCAATCGGTAAAACATGTTGTGCTTCCCATTGCCCGTGCTGGCGATGCGGCACAGGAAATCGGGATTACTGCTCAAGATTGGCTCGGCGGCCTCCCAGATCAGCGCACTGTTTTCGTGGAAGGCGAACTCGTCCAAAATCAAATCACCGGAGAAACCCCGCGCCGTCCGTGGATTGGCCGCCAGCACTTTGATGCGCCCGATTCGTTCCTGCCTGTTCACCAAACGCGTGACGCGGATTTCCATCCGCATGTTTTCGTATCTGATATCCGGCGATGCATCCTTAAACTGACACGCGGTGTCAGCCGCCGTGCAGGCCGCCGCCGCCTTGAGGCAGAACTCCGCCCCGTTGTCGCGGGAGTTACTCAACACCGTCACCAGCCATGTCGGCTCGGTTTGCAGCTTCTCGATCAGCCTGCGCACCGCCCAGTTTGCCAGCACATACGATTTCCCGATCTGCCGCGACCAATGCAGTACAATGACGCCGGTTTCCCGATCCCAGAAAATCAACTCCTGATACTTGCGAAAATTATAGACCGGCCCCTTGGCGTCCAAATGCGCGACCGGCGATGACGCCACGTTGGCATATTTCGCCACCGGCTTTTGCTTGCGGCGCACCGCCGGTTTTTTAAGAGGTTTGGCTTTCACGCTTTTTCTTCATTCAGCAACGCGCCGAACGCTTTGTAACGGGCCGGAATTTTCCCCCAGAGGGTCGTAACCACCAGTTCCGTTTTTTCCTGCTCGCTCAGGGTCCGGTCGGACTCAATGTCTTTCAGCCTGGGCAATGCTTTACGGCATTCCACCGCCGCGTCGAACTGGAATTTTTCCACCGCCAGCCTCAGATTGGCCACCTGCCGTTTCTCGGATTGCCTCATCAGTTCAAGCCGCTCCTTTTCCAGCCGGATTCCTTCCCGCACCTTTTCGACCTCAAGCGCAAACCTGCCGGCCGCCACGGTGAATTCGTTGACCATGTTCCGGCCGCTTTCAAAAATCGCCTTGTCGGTGACAATTCGGGTCAGGATGTTTGTTTGTTCCGGGTTGAGTCCCAGGTTCTTGGAATACTCAGCGGTTGATTTTACCGCCTCCTGCACCATTGATTCACGCTGCATCACCACATGCCGGTAGGCGGAAATAACCCTCGATATACAATCCAGCCCGGGTTTACGGCCGGCAAAGCGGTTGCCGCGATGCGGCGGGCAGAGCTTTTGGATGTTCGCCAGGCTCCCGGAGGAATTGATGGCCACCTCAAGCTGATCAAGCTCCGACTCATTGAGCCCGGCGGGGTAGAGGTCCGGTCGGGGCTTCATGTCCGGTTGCAACACGCTGATGATGGACGCCCAAAAAGTGGACTGCATCCAGGCCGATTTCGGAATTTCCTGGCTTGTGGGCTGGTCAGTCATCGTGCCCCCTTTTTAATTCGCCCTCGATGCGGCCAAGACTGAGCATGATCGCCTCAAATTTCCGGGCGTTCTCCTCACGGATCGCCGCGACTTCGTGGCGCATGTTGGCCCATAACTGTTCAATTTCAGAGTCGTGTGCGCTGAGCCGACGGGAGGTCTCCGCATGGCGGCTCTCCGCCAGTCCGTGGTTATAGCGCGATTTCGGGCCAGGTGTCGTGGTGGTTTCTTCCTCCTTCGAGTCTTTGTTTTGCAGGGCGCGGAAACCCAAAATTGCGGTGGACGCGACAAGGATGACTGAGCCGGCGCAGACAAAAAACCATTTCACCACCCCGGCGGGGGCTGCATCCAGGGCCGCTTGGGCAATCGTTGTGATCAAGGCTTTGGATTGAGAACCGCCACCCCGGCGAGAGCCTGGGCCGGGGTGGGCGGTGAATTTGAATCAACATGGGAGGACGATGGCTCAGAAGATCGCTGGACGATATGCCGGACCCCACCGATCAAACCCAGGGCGAAACCCAGGGCGAACAGCGCAAACAAAAGCGCAATGACGGTGATAAAAAGTAAAAGCTCGATGTTCATTTTGGTTTTTCGGTTTGCGGGTCCAACAACTGATCCAGCGGGTGGGCGTCCAAATAGACCAGAATCGCGCGGCCAAAAGTGATCAAAAACACCGCCCCGAACTGCTGGGGATTCAGCGCCGGGATTGACTCCACCGCCGCGTGGGCGCCGGCGATGCCAAAGAACGTGACGCTCGAATGCACCGCCGCATCAAACGCGCTCGCATTCATCGCCAGCCAGTAACGCGGGATGGAGGGTGGAATTTTCAT
>CAZVYV010000038.1:0-1700 GCA_964630985.1 uncultured Occallatibacter sp. | reverse complement strand
ATTTTCATGGTGGTGATTTCGCGGTGCAGGCATTTCCCCGGCCGCGCCCAGAGAGAAGGTTGACCAACACGCAATGGGTGGAGGGACGGCGGCCGCGTGTTGGTCCATGTGCCTGCTGCATGATCATGAGCCTGGCCGCCATAAACGAAAAATCAATAGGTGAACCCAGTGCCGACAAAGAACCCCGGCGTCAGATTGAACCTGCCCTTCGTCCATTCCGGCAGCGTGATCCCCGTTTCAAAAAAGGTGTTCTTCGTCGCCTTTTTGCGGAGGACCAACTCCCCCTCAAACAACGCCGCGTCCTTGTTCCAATCAAAACCGCCTTCAATGGCCGCCGTCAGCGTGGTGTCGTAAGCGGAGATGACCTTGTAGCCAGCACCCAGTTCGGCGGTCTGAATGACGCCCGCCACACCCGCATTGCGCACGGTGCTTTCCGCATCCCACCGGCCAAAGTCATATTGCGCCTTCACATAATTCGCCAGCAGCGGCCCCGCCTCGCCCGCGCCCACGCTCACCTCGAGCGAGTCATTCGTGAACGTGTAGTTCGTGTTGATGTTGGAAAGATACCCGCCGACGGATTGGAAAAACGATTGATCCACCGTCGGGATCAGGTTGGTGATCTGCGCCGGCGCGGTCGCGGCGAGGCAAAGGAAAAGAGCGGCAGTTACCGCAAAGGAGGTGAATTTATTTTTCATTTCAAGCTACTTTTATTTTATTTTTCAAAAACGTCAACGATTATTTTCGGAATAATCATTCCTTCGTGTTCCTTCGTGTTTCTTTGGACGTCTGATTGATCTCGCCGCGTGTTTGGAGCGCGTACCGGGCCAGTGCGCGCGCCTCAGATCGCTTGGTTTTGTCTCATCGCATAGCTCTCACAGTCCAACTCGATCAGGATATTCGGCTCGCGAATCATCCGGTCGGCAATCCTGGGGTCAATGGCCGCGATTTGCGCAAGGCTCAGATTGCTGGTGATGATTGTCCATCGGCCGACACGGGCACCCAGCAGCGCGTTCAAATGCTCTGAGGCAAATCCGGTGGTGTCCCGTTCCGCGCCAATGTCATCCAGGCAGATCAGCGGCCACCGTTGCATTTCGCGCTCTCGGTCGTAGGCGCCGCCCGCCCTCAATTCAGACATGAACGCCGGCCAGTAAATCAGCGCGGGAATAAAATCCATGCGGTCCCAGTTGAACCGGCCGTGGAGGGATTGCCAAAGGCGTTTTGCGCAATGCGTCTTGCCCGTGCCGCTTGGCCCCAGGAGCGTCAGCCAGCGCGGCTGGCCTCCTTCCTTCACGGCGAGCGCAAAAGTCGCGCATTTGGCCACCAGCGAACGCAGATCGGGGTTCCCATTCGTTTGGAGCTTGAGCCATAAAGCCCACAAGGATTCAGCCTTTGGACTTAATTCCCCGGTAAAGGGCTGCCCGTCCTTCGTTGAGGGTGCCGGCGGCGCGGTCAGGGCGTTGATTATTTTTTGGGTTGTTTCCATAGTTCGTTTTGGTTCGGTCGGTTTGGATTTGCCTTTCAAGCGCGGCGCGGTGCCCGGTCACGGGATTTTTCCCCCACATCCAGCCGGACGCCTCCAGGGCCAGGAATGCGGATCGGGTTTCCGCCTCGGTGTAGTCAGCTCCACTCTTTTTCCAGTCTTCGAGCCATTTCAGCGCCGCCGCTATCGTCGGCGTGTCGCTCAGGCGGCGCGGGGTGAA
>CAZVYV010000037.1:0-15798 GCA_964630985.1 uncultured Occallatibacter sp. | reverse complement strand
GGCCGGCAGAGCGAGGAGAACGAAGATGGCGGCATGTGTAACAACCTATTTTGAGGCCGGCAGAGGCTTGGGCGCGCAAATCGCCGAGCACAACGCTGCGATGATGGCGCAGCAAATGCAGCGCCGTCGCCGCGTGCGCATGCCGGAATACTACTTCGCGAAGCATTTTGACAACACCCGCCTCGTCAAGGCCTCTGATCCAGTCCGCGCACGAGAGATGCGCGTCTTCTCCGCCGCCGTGGCCGTGCTCTTCTCTCTCATCATGATTTACGGGCTGCAGCATTTCTACGCCATCGAGAGCAGCTATCACGTCGAGACCGAAAAGCAAACGCTCGGTCAGTTGCGCGAGGAAAATCGCCAATTGCACCTCAGCGAAGCCGAGCTCACGCAGCCCGGCCGCATCGACCAGATGGCCCGCCAGCTTGGGCTCGCCGAGCCGCAGCCCGGCCAGGTGATCTTCTCCGATGCGCGGCCTGTACCCGGCGCTCCCACTCTTGCTCAGGTCAATCCTTCAGCGCCCCCGGTGCAGTAGCCCGGGCCATGGTACCCACGAGAAATGTCGGCAGCCACCCAAGCCATCCGCGGCCGTTCCCAAACCCCTAAAGGCGTGCCCCTCAAGCGGGCGCGCTTTTTCGTGATCTGCCTTTTTTTCCTGGTCTGGGTCTGCGCCATCTCGGGCCGGCTGTTCTGGCTACAAATCGTTCGCCATCGGGACTTCGTTGAGCGCGCCGAGAAACAGCAGCAGCGGACCTTTCAGGTAGCACCCCGCCGCGGCGTCCTCTACGACCGCAACCTCCGCGAGTTGGCCATGACCGTCCTGGTCCCCTCAATCTATGCCGATCCCTCGCAGATCGCCGACAAGCAGGCCACTGCGCGCACTCTTGCTTCTTTGGTCCACACCGATCCTGAAGACGCGCTTACGACCGAAGCGCAAATCGCCGAGCGGCTCAACGACGGCCATAACTTTGCCTGGATCGCGCGGCGCGTCACGCCGCAGGTCGCCACGGCCGTAAAGGCCCTTAATATCAAGGGCATTTTCTTCCAGCAGGAGTTTGCGCGCTTCTACCCTGACAATCATCTCGCCGCTCAAGCGTTGGGATACGTTGGCAGCGACGACAACGGTCTTGGTGGTTTGGAAGAGAAATTCGACAGCGAGTTGCACGGCGCCCCCGGTCTCATGTACACGGCCATGGATGCCCGCCGCAGAGTCCTCGGCTCAAGCGAGCGCGATCCTGAGCCCGGGCAGAATCTCGTTCTCACCGTCGATGAAAACATCCAGTTCATGGCGGAGAGCGCGCTCGATCACGCCATGCAGAAAACGCAGGCGCTCAACGGCACCGTGGTCGTGCAGGATGTGCATACCGGGCAAATCCTGGCCCTCGCCATTCGTCCTACCTTCAACCCTAATCAAATTCGCCACACCACGCCCGACATGCTCCGCGACCACGCCGTCAGCGATGTATATGAGCCCGGCTCGGTCTTCAAGCTCGTCACCTACTCTGCGGCCATGGATCAAGCCGTCGCCAAGCCCGATGACATGATCGATTGCTCAGGCGGACAGATTACCGTTGCCGGTCAGGTTATCCACGACGACAAAAGCGACCGCGGCCTCGGAACGGTGACCGTTGCAAATGCGCTCGCCCAATCGAGCGATGTCTGCGCCATCAAGCTTGCGCTCAGGCTTGGACCCGACAAGATGTACCAATACATGCGGAACTTCGGATTTGGATCGCGGTCGAGTATCGAGCTTCCCGGCGAAACACGCGGCCTTCTCCGCCCCCTCAAGAATTGGCGTCCGGCGTCGATCGGCTACGTCGCCATCGGCCAGGAAGTCGCCGTCACGCCGCTTCAGCTCGTCTCCATGGTTTCCACCATCGCCAACGGTGGAACCTACTTGCCGCCCCGCATCCTCATCCAGAACCAGGCTTCTCCAGCCACGAATTCAGTCCAAAACTCCGCACCCCCGCAGGGGGCGCAATTCGTGGCTAGCCCGGTCAGAGTGGGTGAAGATCTGCCCAGCCAGCTCCCGCCCGGAGCGCATCGCGTCATCAGCGAACTCGCAGCCGCGCAGATGCGCAAGATGATGGAAGGCGTTGTTCTATTCGGCACCGGGAAAGAGGCGCAGCTCGACGGATATTCTTCCGGCGGCAAGACAGGCACCGCGCAGAAGATCGATCCAGCAACGCACACCTATTCGAAAACGATGCACATTGCGTCGTTCGCGGGCTTCGCGCCGGTCAACAATCCCGTCATCGCCGTGGCCGTCGTCCTCGACTCACCGAAGGGCCAGTACTATGCGACAGCGACCTCCGCCCCGGTCTTTGCCGAGGTGGCGCAGCAGATCCTTGAATACCTGAGCGTGCAGCACGACATCGACCTTCGCCCAGTCGACCTGGCTTCCACGAAAAAAGTACCCATCACCGAAGACGATGCTCCGGCGCAAGAAGAAAACATCCAGGCCCTCTACGACGCTGCCAACGATTTGCCCAGCGACGATCCGCTGCGCGCTCCGCCCGCTACGACAGCAAGCGCAGCTTCGCCCACCAACCCTGCACCCGCGCTGGCCGCGAATCCTCCGGCTCCCAAGAACATCGCGCCTTCCGGGCCCTCCCCCGCCGCTTCCGCCTCTCCGCATCCCGAATCTGCACCATCGTCCCCAGCGAACACCGTCATCATCGCCGACGCCGGAAAGCTGCGCGTCCCGTCCCTGATCGGCCTGCCGATTCGCGCAATTATCGAGCAAGCGGGCAGCACCGGGCTCCAGGTCGAGATCACCGGTGACGGCATTGCGCGCGAGCAAGCCCCCGTTCCTGGCACCATGGTCCCCCCCGGCACCAAAATCGTTGTCCGCTGCGCGCGCTGACCATTTCTCCCCGCAATCTGCGTTACCCTCACTGTGTGACCGACTCCTCATGGCGTCCGTTCGAAGATGGTGCAACCCTCGGCCTCCCCGGCTCTGAGGAGGGCATTGTCGTTCGCGACGAAGAGCATTTCCTCGGCGCACGCATCACGCTTGAGCGCGCGGCCAGCGTCGCGCCCTTCGCCATCACCTGCGGCATCTATGGGTGGATGATGCACACCTGCTTCTTCAGCACGGAAGCGGAGGCAGAATCGCAGTACAATCTGATGAAGGATTCGCTTTCTGCGCTCCTCAAAGCCGCCGAACAAACCGCCGCTGTCGACGGTGGCCATCAGGTTCTCATGGAAGGCATCGAAAAATTTGTCGGCGAATATCCGTGACCGGTGGCGCCGGTAACCTCGTCCGCCCCGCTCCCATCCCTCGCAACAATCTACAATCAAAATCGGAATGAAGTGGAACGATCTAGCCTCCGAAGTCTCGTCTATCGGCGCATCTGGCAGCTCCGCCGCGCCCATCGCCGGCGTTGAGTACGACTCGCGCCGCGTGCGCGCAGGCGCCGTTTTTGTGGCCATGAAAGGCGGCTTGACCGACGGCAATCGCTTTGTCGATAAAGCCATTGCTGCGGGTGCACTCGGCATCATCACCGACTCCGCCCAGACTTTCGACCATCTCACGGTCTATCAGCCGGACGTTCCGCTTCTTCATGTCGAGCACGGTCGCCGCGCGCTCGCCCAGGCCTCCGCGGCGTTCTTCAGTCATCCCGAGCGTTCGCTCGCCGCCACTGGAATCACCGGCACAAACGGAAAAACCACCACCGCATTTCTCACCGAGTCGCTCCTCAACTCTGCCGCGCGTTCCAGCGTCCTCATCGGCACCATCGAGTGCCATATTGCCGGCGAGACTCGCCCCTCAATTCACACCACCCCCGAGTCGCGCGATCTGTTTGAAATGATGGCCGAAGGTGTCGCGCGTGGTGCGGAAGAGCTCGTCACCGAGGTCTCAAGCCACGCCCTCGACCAGGGCCGGATGTTCGGAATTCCGTTCGACGTTGCCGTCTTCACCAACCTCACGCGCGACCATCTCGATTACCACCAGACGATGGAAAACTATTTCGCCGCCAAGCGCCTGCTCTTCGATGGAACGGTCTATTCGCCTCCGCGCGTCGCTGTGATCAATGCGCACGATCCGCGCGTCGAAGAACTCGCCGCGGCCGCTCGCGCTGCCGGCGCCGAGATTCGCACCTATGGAATCGGAGCGGGCGAATGGCGCGCTGCCAGTTTCGTTCTCACGCCTTCGGGCGCCACTCTTCAACTCGAGACTCCAGCCGGCTCGGCCTGCCTCTCAACGCGGCTGGCAGGCGAGGTCAACATCCTCAATCTTCTCGCCGCCTTCACGGCCGCCCACGCGCGCGGCATTTCGTTTTCTCATCTTGCCGCCGCTGTTCCATCGCTCAAGCCCGTTCCCGGCCGCTTCCAGCCCGTCAACGCGGGCCAACCTTTCACCGTGATCGTGGACTATGCGCACAGCGACGATGCGCTCCGAAATCTCACTGCTCTCGCCCGCCAAATCACAGCAGCTTCGGGCTCGCGCGTCATCACTCTATTCGGCTGCGGCGGCGATCGCGACCGCACCAAGCGCCCCAAAATGGGTCAGGCCGCCGGCGAAGGCAGCGACTTCGTGGTCGCAACCAGCGACAATCCACGCTCCGAGGATCCCGCAGCAATCCTCGCCGAGATCGAGCCAAGCCTCCAGTCAACCGGCGTCGCATACACGATTGAAGTCGATCGCACCGCCGCAATTCGTATCGCGCTCGAGGCTGCGAAACCCGGAGACGTCGTTCTCGTCGCCGGCAAGGGCCACGAAAAAGAACAGATTTTCGCCGGCCGCATCATACCCTTTGACGACGCCGAAGTCGCGCTTTCAATCCTTGGCGAATTGGGCTATCGTGAGGGGCAATGAATCTCACACTTGCAGAGACGGCGATGGGCGCCGGAGCCGTGCTCGAGGCGCCGGCCAGCGTGCACAATGCCGGTGCGCTCGTGGCGACTGGCTACTCCATTGACTCGCGCACGGTCGAGCCAGGCGAGCTATTTTTCGCCGTTCGCGGTGAGCGTCACGATGGCCACGATTTCGTCTCCGCGGCATTCGACCGCGGCGCCGTAGCTGCGGTAGTCTCTCGCGCGCGTGCCGCTTCCCTGCCCGACGCCGCTCTTGCCCATCCCCTTCTGATCGCGGAAGATCCGCTCGCCGCTATGCAGGCGCTCGCCCTCCATGTTCGCCGCCAGTGGGGTCGGCGCGTCGTCGCCATCACCGGTTCAGCGGGAAAAACTACCACCAAGGAAGCCGTCGCGGCCGCGCTCGGCGCAAAGTTCAACGTCCTCAAGTCGAAGGGAAACCTAAACAACAATTTCGGCCTGCCCTTGCAACTTCTGCGCCTGATGCCGGAGCACGAATTCGCCGTCGTTGAAATGGGCATGAACCACTCCGGCGAAATTGCCGCGCTCGCCAGAATTGCCCTGCCCGATTGGGGCGTGATCACAAACATTGGCACCGCGCACATTGAAAACTTTGCCGACGGTCAGGCGGGCATCGCGCGCGCCAAGTTCGAGCTCATTGAGGCGCTTCCGGAGCACGGCGTCGCATTTCTGAACTGCGACGACGCCTACGCCGCTCAGTTTGGCCGCGATTTCTCCGGCCGCGTCGTTTATTTCGGCGCCGGTCCATGCGCCGATCCGCATATTCTCACTTCCATCGAGGACAGCGACGGCTTGCATGTCCGCATTCGCGCCCGTGAGCGCGAAACCGGCCTCACCCTGCAGTTGCTCGGCGCGCACAACGCGTCGAACGCCGTTGCCGGATTGGCCGTCGCTCTTGAAGCCGGTGTCGATCTTGACGCTGCCATCGTCGCCTTGACTTCACTCACCGCCGGCGATAAGCGCGGCCAGGTCGTTGAGATCGCGGGCGCCACCATTCTCAACGACAGTTACAATTCGAACCCTGAAGCTCTGAAGTCTATGATTCGCACGCTTGCCGCACGTCCCGCCAGAGGCCGCCGCATCCTCATAGCTGGCGAGATGCTTGAACTCGGCGAGCACGGCCCCGCTCTGCACCTTGAAAGTGGCCGCGCAGCTGCCGAGGCCGGCCTCGATCTAGTCGTCGCGGTCCAGGGCAACGCCGAGCACCTTGCCACCGCCGCATGCGCCGGCGGAGTGCCGGCCGTCTTTCTCCGCGACGCGGACACCGCCGGCCAGTGGCTCATTGAAAATCTCCGTCCCGGCGACGTTGTCCTCGTCAAAGGCTCCCGCAGTGTTCACCTCGAGCGCGCCATCGAAACGCTGACCAAACACGTCGAAAATCGAGACGCACAATGAAAGCCGTTCAATCCGTTCTTCGCCTTTCGCTCTTCGTGCTCCTCGCTTCCGCCTTCCCGCTCGCCGCCCAGGACAACCCCGCGTGGCTGACTCCGTTTCCAGCCTTCCACATCGCCGGAAATCTCTACTACGTTGGCAGCCAGGACCTCGGCTCCTATCTCATTGCCACGCCACGCGGCCTCATTCTCATCAATTCGAGTTTTGAGGCCTCTGTACCCCTGATTAAGAAAAGCATTGAGTCTCTAGGCTTCCACTTCAGCGACGTTAAAATTCTCCTCATCAGCCACGCCCACGACGACCACTGTTCGGGCAGCGAGCAAATCATCCGTCTCACCGGCGCCAAGTACTACGTCATGGCCGGTGATGTATCCGTGGTCGAGTCCGGCGGCAGGACCGACTTCCAATATGGCGCCGCAAAAGCTCACCACTATCCGCCCGCGCATGTTGATCGCATCCTTCACGACGGCAGCACGGTTTCGCTCGGTGGCGCGGTGCTCACCGCGCATCTCACTCCCGGCCACACGAAGGGAACCACCACCTGGACTATCGACGAAACCGAGAATGGCCGCGTCCTCCATGTTGTCATCGTCGGCAGCCCAAACGTAAACCCCGGCTACAAACTCGTCGGCAACAAGGCCTATCCTCAAATCGCATCGGACTACAAGCGTGGCTTTGCCGTCCTCAACAAACTCCCATGCGACATCTTCCTCGGTGCGCATGGTTCCTACTTCGATCTCACTGAGAAATATCCGCGCTGGAAAGCCGGCGACAAAGCCGCCTTCATCGACCCTGGCGGTTACAAGGCTTATATCGCTGATCGGGAGCAGGCATTTCAGAAAGAACTCGCCCGGCAATCCGTCGCAATGAAATAAGTCAAACGTCGATTCGCTGCGCCAGCACTGCCCTCGCCCGCACCAGCGTCACGCCCCGCAGCAAAAACACTTTGCTCCGCGACAATTCGCCTGTCTTCAGTTCGACCGCATTCTTCTGCAAACCGAAAGCCTCCGCGAGAAACGCAATCAACGCCTCATTCGCGCGGCCCTCGATCGGCTGCGCCTGCACGGCGATTTTCAGTTGAGCCGCTGTCCTCTCGCCATAGATTCCAGCGATCGCTGTCCTCTTTGCGCCGGGCTGCGCACGCACCGCGAGCGTCACGCCCTCAGCCACCGCGCGCAGCATCAGTCGAGCTCCGGTTCCTGGCTTCGCTCCTCGACCTGTGGCTTGCGCTTGCCAAACAGCGCCGTGCCGACGCGAATCCGCGTCGCGCCCTCCGCAATCGCGAGCCGAAAGTCTCCGCTCATCCCCATCGACAAGACATCGAACTTCAGATTTGGATGCGCCGCCGACCATCGGTCGCGCCACATCCTCAAACTGCGAAAGCACGCGCGGGTCACATCGTCCGGCGCGCCCCACGGCGCGATCGTCATCAGGCCGCGCACTTCAAGGTCCAGCAGGTCGGGCAGCCGCTCCAACAGCTCCCCAGCTTCATCCGATTCCGGCTCGACCCCGTTCTTCGTCGCCTCGGAGCTAAGCTTCACTTCGATCAACACCGGCAGGCGTTTGCCTGTTTTCGCGGCCGCGTCGCTTAATCGCTCCGCCAGCCGCACGGAATCCACCGAGTCCACGCCGTCGAAGATCTCCGCCGCCCTCGCCGCCTTGTTCGACTGCAAATGCCCAATCAGATGAAAGCGCAGTCTCTCGCGAACCGCCCAGGTTCCTTTTTCCGCGCCGTGAAGCACTTTCGAATTGAATTCCTGAACGCGATTTTCGCCAAACAGCGTAAGCCCCAGCGCCGCAGCCTCCGCAACCGCTTCTGCCGGAAAAGTCTTCGACACCGCCATCAGTTCAACTTCGCTGCGCGCGCGCCCCGCGGCCCGGCAAGCCGCCGCGATTGACTCTTCCAGCCGTTCGAGATTCTCCCTGAGCGCCGTCACCGTGGCCTCGCCAAAAAATTCGTCGTAGCCCGCGAGGCATCCACAACACTTGCCGTCCTTCGTGTATCTAATAAAGGAATGTGGACCATTGTTCTTCTCATCTTCTCCAACATCTTCATGACCTTTGCCTGGTACGGTCACCTGAAATTTGAACAGCAGCCCCTCTGGAAGGTCATCGTCGTCAGCTGGGGCATCGCCTTCTTTGAGTATTGCTTTCAGGTTCCCGCCAACCGCATCGGCTACGGCCGCTTCACTCCCGTTCAGCTCAAGGTGATCCAGGAGATCATCACGCTCACGGTCTTCGGCGTCTTCGCCACATACTATTTCGGCTCGCACCTGCGCTGGAATCACGCCGTAGCCGGAGGGTTTCTGGTCGCCGCGGCCTTCTTCGCGTTTCACCAGTTCTAGTCCCGCATCAGTGCCCGTGCTCTTCGAGATACTTCTCCACTTCGAGCGCCGCCATGCATCCCGAGCCGGCCGCGGTAATCGCCTGCCGGTAGCGCCGGTCCTGCACATCGCCGCAAGCGAACACGCCTGGCACAGCAACGCCGTTCCGCGTCGTGAACACGTTGTTGGTGGTCTTGATGTACCCTTCCTCGTCCAGATCGATCTGCCCCACAAATGCCTTCGTGTTCGGCACGTGCCCGATACCCAGGAACATCCCACTCACCTTCAGCTCATCCTGCTCGCCGCTTTTCACGTCGCGCAGGCGCAAACCCTTCACTTCCTTCTCATCCACGCCCAGCACTTCGTCCACTATCGTGTTCGTCCGCAGCTCAATCTTGGGATGCGCCACCGCGCGCTCCAGCATGATCTTCGATGCGCGAAAAGCATCGCGCCGGTGCAGCAGCGTCACCTTCGATGCAAAGCGCGTCAGAAAAATCGCCTCCTCCATCGCCGAGTCACCCCCGCCAATCACTGCAATGTCCTTGTCGCGAAAAAAGAATCCGTCGCAGGTGGCGCAGCTTGATACGCCGTGACCGATGAGCGCCTGCTCGCTCGGCAGTCCCAGCCAGCGCGCGCTCGCGCCTGAGGCTACGATCAGTGTCCTCGCGTGCAGTTCGCCGGCCGATGTGCGCAATTTGATCGGATGCACGCCCGCCTCGACCGCTTCCAGGTGCGCATGCTGATACTCCGCGCCAAATCGCGCCGCCTGTTTCTTCATGTTCCCGATCAGTTCCGGTCCCTGAATCCCATCCGGCCATCCGGGAAAATTCTCCACCAGCGTGGTAATGGAGAGTTGGCCACCGGGCTCGTGGCCCTCTAGTACCAGCGGTTTGAGCCCGGCGCGCGCCGTATAGAGCGCCGCCGTCAATCCGGCACAGCCGGAGCCAAGAATCACAGTTTCGCGTATCTCTGCCATGGGTTTACCCGAATCGATTGTAGACGGAACGGCCTCGAATCCTCGCCTTACCCTTGCACGCCCTTCCGTTCTACATAAGATGACACCCACCCCTCCTCGGACTCGGGCGCGAACGACGCCAATCTCCTTCGAAAGTCTTCGCCGTCGCATTAGAAATCATCAAGACTTCCTGAAAACGCTTGGATTCCCGCATGCCCCCATCCATCTCATCCGGGAGTCCTTGTGTCTGTCGTTATCTCCGCCCTGGCTCACGCCGCAGCTTTCCGCTCCGCGCTTCACCGCCGTGCCGCGCTCCCGCTCGCCCTGATGCTTCTCGTCCCTCCAACCGCCGTTGCCGGTGGCCCGAGATTCATCGCCGGAACCAGTTTTTTCAATCCAGCCGTAACGGGCGAGCCCATTCACTGGGCAGGCGGCCAGGTAAATTATTCCGTCGACCGAGGCCCGCTTTCGAGTTTCGTAAGCAATCAGCAGGCCACGGCGATGGTCGACGCCGCGGCCGCGCTGTGGAGCGCCGTTCCCACTGCCGGCGTCACCCTCACCGACGTTGGCCCGCTCAATGAAGACGTCGACGGCTCGAACATCGCGGCGAATTCGTCCGGCCAGATCACTGAACCTGCCGACATCACGCCTGCGGCCACCAACTATCCGCTCGCCATCATCTACGACGCCGACGGCTCCGTCATCGACGCCGTCTTCGGCGCCGCGACGAGCCAGCCCGATGCCTGCCAGAACAATGCCGTCTACATCTGGATCGACAACTTCAACCCCGACGCCACAATCGCGCATGCAGTCATCGTCCTCGACGGCCTCTGCGCCACCAACTCAGCGATGCTTGAGATGATGAGCTTCGAGCTGGAGCGCGCCTTTGGCCGCGTGCTCGGACTCGACTACGCGCAAGTGAATCCCGGTGCGGCCACCAACGGCGAGGTCGGCGGATTACAGGGCTGGCCCATCATGCAGCCTTTGAGCGGCGCTTGCGGCACGAGCGGCGGCGCCTGCATTCCCAACCCCGCCACCCTCCACTTCGACGACATCGCTGCACTCAACCGCGTCTACCCCGTCACCGCCAGCAACCTCGCCAACTTCCCTGGCAAGCAGCTCACTGCGGCCAACACCATTTCGATCCAGGGCACCGTCAGCTTCCGCACCGGATACGGAATGCAGGGCGTCAATGTGGTGGCGCGCCCGCTCGACTCGGATGGCAATCCGCTTTACGAGTACACGGTGACTGCCGTGACCGGTGCGCTCTTCAACGGCAATCACGGCAATCCAATCACCGGATTCTCCGATCCAAGCGGCAACCTGCTTACCATGTGGGGCTCGAACGATCCCTCGCTGCAAGGCTTCTTTGACCTGAGTGGCATTCCGCTCCCTGAGAGGATGTCGTCCGCCAGTTACGAAATTACCTTCGAGGCCATCGATCCTCTCTACATCCTTGAAAACTCGGTCGGCCCTTATATGCAGGGTCAGGTCACGCCCTCCGGCACATTCAACTCCATCACACTTTCAAATCTCTCCGCGGGAAGCACGCAAACTCTCACCGTCACGTCCACCGGCACTCCGGTCGCCAGCTTCAACGACGCCATCGCCTCTGTCTCTGAGCCGCGTCCCATGCCCACCGGCGGCCTGTGGTGCGGACGTTTGAGCCAGATCGGCCAGACAGATTGGTTCACCTTCCCTGTCCGCGCCAATCGCGTCTTCACCGTCGTCACCGAGGCGCTTGACGAAAACGGCGCGCCCTCAAACTCGAAAGCCATGCCCACTATCGGCGTATGGAACGCATTCGACTCCGCCGGCGCAACACCCGTCGGCGCAGCTCCCGGCCTCAACGGTCTCGCAACAGGCGAGACCTGGCTGCGCGTAAGCACGAACGCTGACGACATTGTGCGCATCGGAATCGCCGACTTGCGCGGTGACGGCCGCCCCGACTACGCCTATGACGGATGGCTGCTTTACGCCGATATGGTTTCGCCGGCGCACGTGCCCGCTTCCGGCGCTCCCATCACGATCGAGGGCTCGGGTTTTCGTCTCGCCGACACGGTTCTCGTCGACGGCCAGTCCGCGCTTGTCACGAGCATTTCGCCCAACGAGATCACCGCCATTGCGCCGCCCGCAGCCGCCGGCGTCACCGGCTCTGTCGATGTTGAAGTCGACGACCTGCCCACTCTTTACGCGGCAGCAGTCGTTGCCGGCGGCATCAGTTACGACTCCGGCACAGGCGATGCGCTCACCCTCGTCACCGCGCCCTCAAACACAGTTCCTATCGGCGTGCCTCTTCCCTTCACCGTCACGGCCCTTAGCCCGACGCTCACGCCCGCCGGCGGCGTCACTGTCATCTATACCCTAACCGCCGGCACAGCCAGGCTCGCTTGCGGTCTAACTGTTTGTTCGGTGACGACGACCGGCGATGGCCGCGCCACCATGAACGTGGCCGCGAACGACGGCACGTGGTCCATCGTCACCGCCTCGCTCACCAATGGCTCGAGCATCGAGGCGCAATTCGGCGGCGGATCTCCGCCCGCAGTTTCCTCTCTCACGCCACGGCTCGCGCTCGCTGCCGGGGCCACTCTTACCTGGACCGTACAGGCTCTCGTTCTTTCGAGCGGCATGCCTCTCGCCGGCCAGTCGGTCGCATGGCAAACCCCGTCCGGTGGCGGCATCGCGCCTCAAGGTCCCATTGCCGCGACCACAAACTCCGCGGGCATCGCCACTGAGTTGCTCACCGTTGGCCCGCTCGCAGAAGGTCAGGTCGTCACGATCGACGCCTGCCTCAACGGGACCAGCCAATGCGTCGCTTTTTCTGCCTACGGAGCGCGCCCGGGGTACGCTCTGCTCGAGCCGATCTCCGGAACTAGCCAGATCCTTGCTGACTCTGGAACACCCAGCCAGATCGCCCTCCGCCTTCTCGACATGGACGGCAACCCCATGGCCGGCGGCACGGTCGCGCTCTATCAGGCGCTCTACGCGTGGTCCCCGCCCTGCTCGCCGCACACCCAATGCACGCAGGGCGCGTTGCTGGCTTCACAATCCGCCACGGCCACTTCGGCCATTGATGGTTCGGTCATATTCCTCCCGGTCTCGCTCCCCGGAGTCGCCACTAATCTCCTCGGCGTTGCAGCTTCTGGTTACACGGCCACAGTTCAAATCGCTATCGAGCAGCACCCATAATCCGAGCCCGGGGTCATTTGCTCAATCCATTCCGTCCAAGCCGATTCAAAACGCGATCGCCTCTCCGCCGCTCTCACGCCTTGGCGAAGATTTCCTTAGACGCGTCGCCGGCCGCTGTCAAATTCTTGAGCCACATTTCCGTATATTCCCTTGCGAGCACGATGCCGTCGGCCCCTGCAAAAAATGCCGCCTGCACCTCGGCCTTAACGCCGTCCGGTGTGGTTTGCTTCCATCCTGCTTGCACGGGAACATTGACATCCACGCTCGGATAAATCTGGATGGAGTGCCCGGTGTCCGCGATCGCGCGTTTGGTCTCGCGCGCGATGTAATCCACTGAAAGCCCTCTCGTGGGGAGCTCGCGGTACGGCGCTTCGTCGTAGCCCATCATTTTGTAATACAGCGGAGTCAACTCCACTGGTGTCGCATCGGCAAAGACGGTCGAGCCGAGTCTTTGAATGAAACCTGCCATGCGCCCTCCGCCCGCATTGTTATAGGTCGCAATCTTGATGAAGTCCGCGTAGTCCTTGATCGTCGCGTAGTTATCCGCCGCGCTGTAAAACGGGCTGAATGTGATGTTCTGAACCATATGAAACCCGAATGGCTTTTGCGGCGCGATGGCCTTGGCCGTTCTGTACAACTCCGCGCGCACTTCGTGATAGCTGTCGTGCCACATCTTGTGCCAGGCAAGAACCTCCGGATTCTCCATCAAGATTCTCCAGAAGCCCACGAAATATCCGTCGGCTGGGCGCTGGGTATTTCCCGCTGCCTGGAATAACCGATCGAGCTTGATGAATCCCTCTCGCGCTCTCTCCACCGAAATCTCGCGATCCCTGGCTTTCGCGAGGCAATACGGGCAGAAGCAGCAGATTCCCGTCGTCGCCCATCCGCCGCCGATCAGGTTGTCCAGTGGGCCCATCCGCTCGCAGCCCCATATGATTCCCGCCACGAGGTCGGGATAGCCCGACAAATACGATTTGATCCGCCCGCTCAGCAGTCCGCGATAATCAGGATGATTCCAGCACGCGCCGTCGGTGGGCTTCCCGTACACATCGATCTCGGCCGTCTCCGTCAATCCGGGAATCAGGCGCATCATGTTGGCGTTCGTGTTGTTGTAGTCAAATGCGAAAAAATCCATACCCCGCATCTTCATCTTCGGCGCCACTTCGCTGATCACGTTGAACCGGCTCGCCGCATGAAACTCCTTGAGCTTTGTTTCCGTAAAATACCGCAGATCGTAGTCATAAAATGCTCCGCCTATCTCAGGATTGGCTTTCCCGTAAGTCCCATGGTCCGGAAGAGGAATCTTCCCGGTCTGATCGGTGGCTTCCGAGTTAAACGTGAAGGCAAACGCAGTATTCACGTTGCCTTTTTCCTGCAGGTTGTCGAGAAGCGCTTCAATCCCCTCATCCTGCCAGGCATACGCCTTCACTTGCGTCGCAACCAGATTCTTTCGGTTGATTGTCGCCCCGGCCTTCGCTGTGTCCGGCGGCGTCTGCACGGCGCTTTCCGCCGCGGCCGCCGGTAAACTCCTGGCGGTTGAGAGTGCTGCAAGCAACTGCACAAACCGCCGCCTGGAAACCTCGGAACCCATGATGTCCCCCTGATTGCACGGCAAAATTCGCCCGCTCCAGCATACGCGGGCACGCCGCACCGTCCACGCAATACAATAGAAGTGGACTCACCTCAGAGGAAAAACATGCCGCTTTCTGGAGAAGCTATTCGCCTGATGAACTACATTGACGATGTCGCCGTGACCCTGCGCCGGGTGCTTGCCTTAACACCCACGCTCTCCGCCGACGAACGCGCCAAGGTTGCTGAGCATCTGCTCAAAGCCCGTCCCAGCGTCGAGGAAGTGGCGGCGGCCCTCGCCCTCAAGTGATTTTTCCGGTCTGTTCCAGGCCGTGATCACCGTCGCCATCATCGGAGCCGGGCCCCTCGGCCGCCGGCTCGCGTTGGGCGCGGCCCGCGCCGGCTATCGCGTCCTTCTTGAAGACGTCATGCCAGGCAACCTTCACCATGCGCGCGAGTCGATTCGCCAGGAATTGAGCCCTCAGGCCCTCCCCGCTGTCGCATTTGTCGCTTCGATTGAAGATGCTGTCCGCGACGCCGACCTGGTCATCGACTGCGTGCCCGACGAGCTCGAGTCCAAACTTGAGATTCTCTGGCTCGTGGACCGCATGGCGCCGCCGCACACGGTTATCGCCACGCCTACCCTTCAACAGTCCATCGCCGATCTGGCCAGTTGCACCAATCGGCGCGAGAAGTGCATCGCCATCGCCGCCACGCCGCAATCGCTTACCTCTGGCGCTCCTGTGGAGACACTCGCCGCGCGGGTCGGCGCGGAGCTGATCCTCCGCGCTGCGCCCTTCACCAGCGACGAAACAGTTTCACTTGTTGTCGATTTCTTCAGTCAACTCGGTTTCAGCCCGATCGTGGAACGCGCCGCGGCCTGAAAAGTGCTCCGCCTGCTCAATCAAGCGCGGTTCACATCCGGCAGATGAGCAATTCGCGCTCGTAAACCATCTCCGGCGGCAGGTGGTCGTGCACATCGATAAACAGCTCTTCGTGTCCGATCAGCTCTTTGCGCCATGCCGCGCGGTTCACTTCCTGCATCTGATCGAACTCCGCGCGCGAAATGTTGATCCCGGTCCATTCCATGTCGTCGTAGTAGGGCGTCCAGCCGATGGGTGTCTCTTTGCCCTGCGCGCGCCCATGCACCCGGTCCACGATCCACTTCAGCACGCGCATGTTTTCGCTGAAGCCCGGCCAGAGAAACTTCCCGTCCTCGCTTTTGCGGAACCAGTTCACGTTGAAGATTCGCGGCGTTGAGCTCAGTGAGCGCTGCATCTTGATCCAATGCCGAAAGTAGTCGCCCATGTGATAGCCGCAGAACGGCAACATCGCCATGGGATCGCGCCTAACCAGCCCCACCGCACCACTGGCCGCCGCTGTCGTCTCCGATCCCATCGTCGCGCCCACGTAAACGCCAGCGCTCCAATTAAAGGCCTGGTACACCAGCGGCATCGTCGTTGACCGCCGCCCGCCAAAAACGAATGCGCCGATCGGCACTCCCGCCGGGTCCTCCCACGACGGATCGATCGA
>CAZVYV010000036.1:0-15840 GCA_964630985.1 uncultured Occallatibacter sp. | reverse complement strand
CCTCATCGCTGTTTCATCTTCTGGCCGACCGCAAGGTGCTTGGGCTCGCCATCGGTTTTGGCTCCTACAATTACGTCTTTTATCTGCTGCTCACCTGGCTGCCGAGCTATCTATTATTCGGTCTTCACCTCGACCAAATGCATTCGTTTGTCTACACCAGTCTGCCGTGGCTCTTTGCGACCTTCACCGACCTCGCCATCGGGGGCTGGCTTGTGGATCTGTTGCTCAAGCGCGGATGGAGCGGAAGCGCGGTACGGCGAACGGTTCTCATCGGCGGAACTACATTCGGCCTCGGCATCCTTGGCGCTGGGCACGCACACAGCGCAACGCTGGCTCTCATTTGCATCAGCATCTCAATCGGCGGCCTGTCCGCAGCATCTCCTGTGGGATGGTCATTGCCCTCTCTCATTGCCGCCCGCAACGACGTTGGCAAAGTGGGAGGGATCATCAACTTCTCCAACCAAATCTCTGGAATCGCCGCGCCCATCGTTACCGGATATTTGGTTGCGGTGACGCATTCATACTTATGGGTATTCCGCGTCGCAGCGGTTTACCTGGTTATCGGCATCGCGGCATACATCTTCCTGCTGGGGAAAATCGAGCGGCCTGCGGTGCGCGCTTCATAGAGCGCTTTCCTCGAAATTTGCGAACCTTGGTTTGGATGAGAGCCCGGCACTAAGCGTTCTGGAGCTGTGTGACCGGCACTTCGTCAAGCAAGCCCTGGTAGAACTCCGCAGTCAAGCCGAGTACGCGCTCCTCGGAGTAATGTTCCGTGACCCAGGCGCGCGCGGCGCGTCCCATGCGGAAGCGGCGCTCCGGGTCGCGAAGGAGTTTGACGACGGCTTCAACGATGGCGTCGGGATAGCCGGGTGGAATGAGCAGGCCGGTCACCTCGGCGACCACCGCATCGCGCGCGCCAGTCGATTCCGTAGTGACAACCGGAATGCCGCTGGCCGCGGCTTCGAGAACCGCATTGGGAAAACCCTCGCGCCAGGTCGGGAGGACCATCACATCCATGCCGCGGTAATAAGGAGCGGTGTCGCCGACGAATCCAGAACAATGAATCCGCGGATGATTGAGAATCCTATGGCGCAACTCGGCATCGAGCGCGTCCTCGGCGCGGTCGAACCAGCCTACGAGCAGCAGATGCGTTGAGGGCTCGGCGAGCAGAATTCGATCGAAGGCCTCGACCAGCTCGGGCAGGCCCTTGTCTCGCGTCAATCGACCGACGAATCCAACGACAAGCACATCGCGCGGAATGGAGAACTGCTCGCGTACCGCGCTCGGCCCAGGGGAAAAGCGCTCCACGTCGACGCCGTTGCTGCTTCCCTCACCCAGCACCAACAATTTGGCGGCGGGGGCCAGACCCAACGCCAACGCCTCGGCGCGGAGGCTCTTGCTATTACAGAGCACTTGATGCGCGCAGGAACAGGCCACGCGCTCGGCGGTATGCAGAATCCAGCGCTTGAAACCGCGTGATCGTTCGAGCTTGAGTCCGCGCAGCATGTAGGTGCGCCGCGGAACGCCGCGCAGCCACGCGGCAAGCATGCCCAGCAATCCGGCCTTCGGTGTGCTGAACTCGACAAGATCAGGTTTGTAGACACCGAGAATCCACCAGAGGCGAACCAGTGCGACAAGATCGGCGAGAGGAGCGATGCATCGATGCATGGGCAGAGCGACACATTCCGCGCCGGTGCGGGAGGCTGTGCGCTCCAGCAGTTCGCCGGGGCCGGAGACGAGGACGACGCGGAATCCAGCGCGGCGCAGTACGCGTATGCGCGCTCCGAGAATCAGGCATAGCTCCTGCGTCGTCACGCCGAGGAGTATTGTAGGTCGATCGTTGAATGCTGGATACTGATGGAAAAAACGAGCCCCTGAATCTGCCATTGAGCGCCTACACCACATGAAGGTCCCCGCTTACGAGGGGTGGTCAGCAGATTCTGGTGGGATTCGAGGGACAATGTATCAATTTGAAACACCAAGATTAAGGAAATCCAAGAAACCGTCAGTGACTGTGAACACACATCACGGGCTCAGCAATAAGCGAGAATGGCTTTTTTCTCGGGAGAGTCAAGCCCGCAAAAACGAATGGCGCGACGAACAAGAATCCTGCTGCTTCTTTCGCATTTGGGCGGAGGCGGAGCCGAACACGTAATCGCCCTGCTGGCGCGCGGTCTGTCGCCGGAAAAGTACGAGGTCCATCTGGGCCTCGTGGGGCAAAGGGATCGAAACGGGGAATCTCTGCCCGCATGGGTGAGCGTGCATCCGCTGGGAGCAGGGCGAGCTCGCGCAGGAGCATGGCCTCTGCTGCGCCTGATTTGGAGGCTTCGGCCTGAGGTCGTCCTAACCGGAGCAGCGGAGGTCAGCTTCCTGGTCCTAATGCTGCGGCCGCTGTTTCCATTCAACACGTCCGTGCTGGTGCGCCAGAATGCCACAGCTACGTCTGCAATGGCATTCGGGCGCCTGCCGCGAATCACGCGCCTGCTCTATCGGCTGCTCTATCGAAACTCCGACCATGTGATCTGCCAGTCGAGAGACATGGCGAGGGATTTAGCTCAGGCGGCGGGAATCGGCGAGGAGCAAATCACTGTCCTGCCGAATCCGGTGGATCTGGCGGGAATCCGAGCAGCGCTGCGCGCGCCCGCAGCGAAGAGCAGCGCCGGCCAGCAACTGTTGGCTGTGGGAAGGCTGTCGCGTGAGAAGGGTTTCGATTTGCTGCTGAAGGCGCTGCCCATAGTGCGGCAACGATTTCCGGACGCCACGCTAAACCTGGTTGGCGCGGGCCGCGAAGAGCAGGCTCTCAAGTCGCTATGCCGCCAGCTGGGAATGGAAGATGCAGTCGGCTTCGCGGGCCACGTCGACACGCCCTATGCATTCTTTGCGCGCACGACGCTCTTCGTGCTTCCCTCGCGCCATGAAGGCATGCCGAACGCGCTGCTGGAGGCTGCTGCTGCCGGCTTGCCGATTGTGGCAACGCCGGCATCGGGCGGAGTGGTGGATCTACTCCGCGGTCGCCCCGGCGCGTGGCTCGCACCAGAAATCTCCGCCGAGGCACTCGCCACGACGATCGTCGCAGCGCTCGATTCAGTGAGACCGGGTGAGAGGTTCTCCCAGGCGTTCTTCGCATCGTCTGCCGCTGCGATGCGAAAGACAGTTGTTGAAGAGGGCGGGGAAAGAATCGAGCCTTTGAATTTGAACACTGCACGGAAGTAATCAACAGCTCACGTTTTCCTGTGGATATTTCCGCCTTGACATTTTTTCCGATTGGATGTTTCCTTTCAGTACAGTTTCAGTACAGGTTTTCCACACCCTGTGTTGGGAAGTGTTGCCAGGGTCACTCTCGCGTTGTCGAGGGAGCTTTGCTCAGACGAAGATGAACGGGCGTGCCGGGCCATCGTATCTTAGGCTTTAACTATTTAGAGCACCGCCGCAATTCGTCGAGAAAGAATCCCGCCAAAGCAATTCAAAAGCTGTCGTCACGATACCTGCGCACGATGAGGCCGCATCAGCTGCGGCGGGCCACGTTCCGGTTGCGCCGGTTCGAAACAGATCCATCACGAAGCTTTCTTGAATGTCTCCGGAGCCGAATGCGGCCCGAGACCTCGCAGTTGTGTCGCTGGAGAAATGCCGTGTTCCGTCCTTGGTTTGGTTTTGCCCTCACAGGGATTCTGTGCGCCCTGTCGCTACCTTTGATTGTCGTCTCCACGCTGATCGCCGGCGCCTGCACAGCGACGGTTGCGCTTGGTTCTCCGCTTCGCGAGCGGCAGCGGATTCGCGAATCCGAAATTGAGAAAAAGTGGCAATCGAATGAGTTTGCCTTCGAGCGCGCTATTGAGGCGTATGAGGAGTTGATTGACGCGCATGCGTGGAGGCGCACATGAGCCACGCAGCGATTGTGATCCCCGGCCTGAACCGCATTGGCGGGGCGGAGCGGCAAGCCACGCTGCTGGCCAAGGGCCTTCGCCGGCGTGGCTGGCGCGTGAGCATGGTGGCGCTTTCCGGCGATGGTGGCGCGGCAGCCGCGGAGTTGCGCGCATCCGGCGTGGCCTTCACGAGCCTTGAAATGCGCAAGGGGCTCGCGGATCCTCGCGGCTGGATAAGATTCCATCGCTGGCTCAAACGGGAGCAGCCCGACGTGTTGCACGCGCATCTGCCGCATGCGGCATGGCTTTGCCGGTGGTCGCGCTTGGCCGCGGCCGTTCCGGTTGTCGTGGATACGCTGCATAGTTCCAGCACCGGCAAGAATGGTCGCCGCTTCGGATACGCATTCAGCCGCTGGCTGCCCGACCATGTGACAGCCGTCAGCCGGGCGACAGCGATGTCGCACCTGGCTGCAGGGATGGTGCACGAAGAGCGCCTATCCATTCTCGGCAACGGAATTGAAGTGGAGGCATGGGCGCCGAATATTCAGGCTCGGACCGCTGCCCGGCGGCAGCTTGGATTAACAGACGAATTTCTTTGGATGGCCGTGGGCAGGCTGGAAGCTGTGAAGGACTATCCAACTCTCCTCCGGGCGTTGGCTCGGGCGCCAGAAAATGCGCGCCTTTTCATTCTTGGCACCGGCCCGCTGGAGGCAGAACTGATGAGGCAGGCGACTCAACTTCGGCTAAAGCAACGCGTCCGGTTGATTGGTTTCCAGCCGAACGTGGAGCACTGGATGCAGGCCGCGGACGGATTTGTTTTGTCCTCCCGCTACGAAGGCCTGCCGATGGTGCTGCTGGAGGCCGGCGCTTGCGGAGTACCGGCAGTGGCCACCGATGTGCCGGGGACGCGGGAAGTGGTGGTCGATGGCGTGAACGGATTGCTCGCCCCTGCGGCCGATCCAATCAGCCTGGGCGAAGCGATGACTGGACTGATGCAGATGCCGTTGGACGAACGCTATGCAATGGGCGAGTGCGCGCGGCGCCGTGTGGTTAACGAGTTCAGCCTGGATATCGTGCTCAATCGGTGGGAACGGCTCTACCAGACACTACTCGCTCAAAAGAGCGTCAATTGGCGGATGCGTTTGGCGGCCCGAGAAGCTTTGAGCCGCCACAGCGCCGCTTCAGCGTAGAGGTATTCAGGCAGGGTCAAGGGGTTGGGCTGACTGCGAAAGAGCACTCGATCAACGGAAGTGAATTGATCGGCGTGGACGGATAGAAATGCATGGAGCGCCGAGATATCGGCGTCCGTGGCCGTGTTGGCATGCACGCAAATGGTCCAGAGTCCCTTTGGTTTGTCCACGGGGCTCCAAAGCTGCTGTGGAATCCAGGTCGCGCCGCCACGCCGGAATGGAACCCGCGCGAAGCCGTCGGAAAGCATCACGATTCCCTCCGCGCGGAGCGCGTCGATGGTGCTTCGGTCGAAGCCATGCCGGGGCGCAACCCAGATTCTCGGGTTGAGCCCATGTGCGCGCAAAATGCGCAGACCCTCCCTGATCCATGTTCGTTGGATTTGAGCCGACACACCGGCAAACTCCGACGTGCGAGCCAGGCTCACGAGGCTGCGGCCAGTGCTCGCGCAAATATGGCGGTAGCCATGCAGGCCAACGACGGCTCCCGAGACTTCGAGCGCGTGAATGCGCAGCCAAAAGTCAGGATCTGGTCTTGAGTCGCCCAGCTCGGGATCGCGGTTATCGGGAACGACGGCGAGGATAGGCTGAAGACTGAATTCGCGAATCAGCAATTCGACGCGCCGCCAACGTTCGAGCGGGGTGGTCGGACAAAGATCATCGCAACGGAGAAGATACTCGGCGGGTGAAGGGATCATGCGCCAGCCTCCGCGGCAAAAGCTTGCGCGAGCAATCTCCTGCTCCAATACCAGAGATAGAAAAATGTGCTCACGGTCCAGAGCGAGGTGGCAAGCGCGATTCCAGCTACGCCAAACCAGCGCATGAGAACGAGATTGAGTACGATGTCGAGCCCGAGGTTGAGAATGCCGCAGTAAAGGATCAGATCTGTCCGGCGCATGGCGACTATAAAGCGGTAATAAACACGGCTGACGACGAAGAATGGAATCTGAATGGCGTACATGGCAAGAACCGAGGCAACCACGGCCGTATCTCGTGGCTTGAATTGGCCATGCTGGAGGGCGGTGCGAACCAGCGGATGCGCGGCGGCGATGAGCACAACGGCGATCGGTACAGAAACGAGGGCGGAGAGCCTGACCCATGTACGAAGCGTGTGGCGGCAGCCGTTCCAGTCGTGGAGGGCGATCATGCGCGACAAGTAAGGAACGATAGCAGTGGAGATTGCGCCGGCCAGCAGAGTGAGCACCACGCTGACAAAGCGATTGGCATACACCAATGCCGAGACGCTGCCGGCGACAAGCATGGCCGCCATCGCCTGATCGACGAGCAGACCGCCGGAAGACACCACGCTTGAGAGCAGCACCGGGCCGTATTGCCCCGCGACCTCGCGTGTCGGCTCGTCCATGCCGTGCCAGCGCAGGCGAAACCGATAGCCGCGTCGCTGCATCATCCAGGCAACAATTCCGGCATGGAGAATTGACCCAATCAGCGTGGACCACACCATGGCCCAGATGCCGAATCGCCCGCCAAAGAAGAGCGCCCCAAAGATGATCGCGATTGAAATCACAAGGGGCGCGAGAGCGGGGATGGCAAATCGGTCGACAGTGTTGAGGACCGCCGTGCAGTTAGTGGCGATTCCCGTTATGAGAACAACCGGCAGAAGGCCGTAGAACAAATGCACGGCAAGGGTGAGCTTGGCCGGGGCAAAATGCGAGGCGATGAGCGGGAAGAATCCGCGGGCAGCAAGAGCCATGAGGGCGCTGGCGGCGGTGAGGAGCAGGCACATCCAGAGCATTGAACTCGACAGAAGCTGCTGGGCGCGTTCGCGGCCCTCTTGTTCCCTCACCCGAACAAGTGTTGGCACGAGCGCCTGATTCATCGATTCCGAGATGAGGTTGACAAGCAAGCTCGGAATGAGCGCCGCGGCGAGGAATGCATCCATGGCGTCGGAGCGGCCATAGACTGAGGCCACTGCGACTTCCTTGAAGGTAGCGAGAATTTTCACGAAGATTCCCGCAGCGCCGACCGAGACAGCGGCGCGGAAAATGGCGCGATTCATGCTGAAAGTCCGGTCTGAAGTGGCGAGCGAAGCGGTCGACATGGCTACAGAATCGTCCCCCAGGATTCCGGTTGTGGGGTGAGCTGCGGAGCCGACACGGGCGCAGGAATCAGCGGATGCGCGGAGAAACACGCGGCGAGCCCGGCAGGATCGTCCGCTGCGAGCCGGCCGGCAACAGCAACGATGGCCAACAGCAGCCATGTCGTGCGGTTCTCTTCCACGGTGGCGACGAGCGAGGTGAGAATCCAGACAAGCAGCGAAGTGATCAGCGCGAGGCGCAGCGGACCGCGGGTCCGAAGCGCGTAGCGAACTGCGAGCAAGACGAGGGCGGAAGCCAGGAACAACGCGCAAAGGCCTCCGCTAACGGCGATGGAAAGCGCGGTGTTGTGCGCCGTGTCAATGGGCGAAAGATGTGCAGCGGCGACGAATGAGCCTGCTCCCGTGCCAAGCATCGGCGCGTTCGCGAAGGCGCGCCACCCAGCGGCCCAGATATCGAGGCGTTGGTTGAGGTCGCCGACTCGGAGCTGTTCAGGAATGGTGGCTAGCCGTGCCAGCGTGCCGCTTGGAACGATGAGCCAGAGCGCGGCCAGAAATGGTGGTAGCGCAAAGAACGCGGCAACGACGCGACGAGCGCGGCCGCGCGTTAGGAGAATGGCCGAACCAACGATTCCAATCACAGCAGCAAGGAAACCTTCCCGCGAAGCCGTCAGCATCACAGCGACGATCCCCAGCGGGAAAAAGCCAAGCGCCAACAGGCGGGGAGGCCAGCGGCGCTCGCAGTTCACGAGAAGCGCCGCCAACGGAAAACCGAGATCGAGGAATCGCGCGACTTCGTTGGGATCCTGACCATACGCGGCGAAACGGACCTGGCCGGCGGCGATAGCATCAGGCGAGCTGAAGGCCGCTAGCGTGAGAAGGGCAAGCACCCAACTGCCGGCCACCGTCGCGCGCAGCAAGGAGCGCAGATCGGCGGGCGTGTCGGCAAGCTCCCACATCAGCCAGACAATCATCATCTCCTGGAAATAACCGCGAATCTTCTCCAGGGCCGCGGCCGGATCGATGGTCCAGAAAAAGGAACCGCAAAACCAGAGAAAAAACGCAAGTGTGAACCACCAAAACGCGCCGGGAGTGCGCACGCGGCCGGCTTGGAGCACTGCCGGAACCGCGGCGAGAAGCACCAGCAGACCTGCAATGCGCGCCGCATTGCCCAGCAGCCCGCCGAGATCGAGGGAATACTCCCAGGGAATCGTAAAGGCGAAGAGGAGAAGCAATAACCACGCGATCCTTCTCATCGTCGCCTCACTAATATCTTTGCGAGTAAACCAAAGCCGAGTAAATGGTGACGCCAATCGTGGATTGGATGGCGGACTCCAGTGTGCGATTGACGAGATTCCTGGCGATGGAGTCGGGAACATAGAGAATGTCGCGATCCTGCACCGGCTGATCCGGATCCTGGCCGCGCATCATGCGGCGAATGTTGAGCGCGATCATGGTGCGGCCACCCTTTTGTTCTCGAATCAGAAGCGCCTTGCCGACTGCGGCGTTCTGTGAAGGCCCCCAGGCGAGAGAAAGCGCCTGCACCACGGTGAGGCCCTGCACGGGGTCGACCGCGAATCCGCCGGGGCGGATCACATCGCCGACGACGTAGACCAGGCCGGCACGGCTTACCTGGACCGTGTCGCCGGGGCTTAGCTCGGGATTGTGGTCGGTAGACGTGTCGGTTCCGCTGGGATCGAGCACGACAGCGCGCGGAGTTTTCGGATCGCTCTGATGAAATACATTCACGAGCCGCCCAGCGTTGGGCGATAGACCAGACGCCGCAGAGAGCAGATCGAGCAGGCGATGGTGGACGGTGAAGGGATAGACGCCTGGGCGCGTGACTTCGCCGAGGACGCTGACATCCTGGCCGACATAGGAAGTGACCAGCACGGAAACAAGCGGATGCAACAGCATTCCCTTAGCCAAAAGTGCCGCTTCAATCGCGCGCGCGGCGGCTTGCTCGTCCATGCCGGCAAGCTTCACTTCGCCTATCAATGGAAGCGTAACGGTGCCCGCGATCGAGACACGGACTGCGGAATGAAATTCCGGCGTGTGGTACTCGGCGATGTCGAGAGAGTCTCCGGGACCGATGGGCGCGGACATGGGAGCGGAAGTTTGCGCGCCCGCAGACGTCGCAGCGCCAGATGCGGGAAGGGCGCCGCCGGCATCGTTCCAGATGGCAGGCGCGTCCTTCGGATTTGGCACGCTCCTCGTCTCCTGCGTTTGCGGAAAGCTGGCAACGCCGGAAGGCAATCCGGAAGTGTTCGGCGTGGGCGCTTGTGCACCAGTCGATGCGCCGGCGCCGAACAGCAGAAAGAGGGCGAGCATCGCCGGGCCAACTGGGGACCCGAGCGCCTCGCGCAACAGCGCGGCCCCCAGAGCGATCCAAAGCCCGACGAAAAACGTGATCGAGAGATAAAGCGGAAGATCGGGAGCCACAGGCTTCACCGGCTGGCGTGCGTAATCGACGACAGAAATATTCGAAGAGCGCACTCCCGCAGCGAGGCCAGCCTCTTCGGCCTTGCCTTCGACGCGCAGATATAAATCGTGGCTGGCGTTGGCCTCCTGACGCATGACTGCATATTCGGTTGCAGCCTGGTTCAGCTTCATGCCCTGGCTGGTGGCCTGCTCCAGGCTGTTGCGGACCAACTGCTCGCGATCGAGAGCCGTTTGCCAGTTGGAATGGAATCGTTCGACAAGTTTCGTATCCTCGGTCTGTTTTTGCCGGTCTAGATCCTGCAACTGGCGGCCGATTTCGACCACGCGCGGAAATCCAGGACCGTGCTCGGCGCTCAGTTGGGCCTGTTCCTGCTCAAGATCGCTGCGCCTGGCGTGGATCTGCTCGAGAAGCGCAGTCGCGAAGTTGGAGTTGTCTGCCTGTAGGTGTGGATCGGAAGCAATCACCGCCTCCGGATCACCGTGGGACGCAGCGCGGTACTCGGCTTCGGCGAGAATGCGATCCGTCGTGGCGGCAACAAGCTGGCGGCTCAGCTCGTCGATCTGAAGCAGCGCCGAGCTATTCTCGGTTTCTCCGCTATCTCCGTTCGGCAAAATCTCCGGCGCGCTCACGATGCCGTGCTGGTTTTCAAATTCCGCCAGACGCTGCTGGTCCTGGTCAACGTGCGTTTTTAAATCTGCGAGCTGTGCGCTGAGCCATCCCGAGGCCTGCGCGGTGGCTTGAATCTGCGATTCGGTTTCCTGCTCACCGTATGCGGCGATGAGCGTGTTGACAACTGCGGCCGACAGCGCCGCGTCGTGGGAGCGGAAGCGAATTTCGACGAGCATGGTGCGGGGAACGGATTCCACATGAAGCCGCCGCGAGAAGCGATCGAGAAGCCAAGCCTGAGCGGCGGGCGTGGGCTTGGCGGGATCGAAGCCCGGAAAGCGGCTGGCAAAGTTCCCGCAAAAGGCAGGATTGCCCGAAAGATCGAGCGCGACGATCACGCGCCAGGCAAGACGGTCGCTGCGCAAAACGCTGGCCAGCGTTTCCAAGGCGATGGGTGCGGAAAGAATGGATGTAGGAATCTGCACCTCGGCCCCGTCAAGGCTGAGCGAGGAGACCGGCGCGGCGCGAAGCTCCACGCGGCCGGCAGCTTCATATTGGTTGGGCGCGATGAGGCAATAGAGAACACATGCCGCGAGCAGCGCCCCTTCAATGAAGATGACGAAGCGGCGACGGCGCCGGATCACCCGCCAAAGATCCCTGAGCGAAGTTGACGAGGAGCGGATCGTGCTCGCGGCATCAGCAGTCGCGGAGTTGCTTACGAGGGCTTCGTGGATGGACAGAGCCTGCGGCAACAAAACAAGGCCTCAATAACGACAGGCCACGCGCGAGGTTGCGGCCCGCTGCGGTTCCATCCGAATCTCCGGCAAGGAACTCAGGAGCCTGCCGCCGCGCAACGCAGCGAAAACTCGTCATGAGCCTCGATTTCGCCCACACCAACGGGGCAAAAGCGATGACCCTGGCGTTCAGAACGAACAGCTATGCTGGGGAAAATCCAAGACAGTTTCGTCCATCGCGCACCGTTCGTCAATGGTCTGCATCACAAGCGTGATTGCGGTCACATTGGAGTGCGCGATTTCAACGCGGCCGAAGCAATCGGCAGGAAAAGGAAGTGCGATTGTCGGAGTGAATCGGCAAGAGCGAGTGCGTCAGCGGCCACGCGAGCCTAGTTTTGAGTGTTCCTGTACCAGTCGACGGTGCGGCGGAGCCCTTCGCGGAAATCGACGAGCGGAACATAGCCCAGCAGTTCCCTCGCCCGGCTGATATCGGCCAAAGAATTCTTGATGTCGCCGGAACGCGGCTCTGCATAGGCCGGCTTGCCCCTGTAGCCGGTGAGTTCGCTGAGAATCTCGACGACCTGATTGAGCGTGATGGCTGAGCCGGTAGCCACGTTCATCATTTTGCCTGAGACTTTTTCAGCGGGCGCTGAAGCGGCCAGGAGGTTGGCCGCAACCACATTCTCAATAAATGTGAAGTCGCGGCTTTGCTCGCCGTCGCCGTAGATGGTGACTTGCTCGCCGGCGAGCAGTTTGCGGCAGAAGATGGCCAACACGCCGGAGTAGTGCGAGGTGGGATCCTGAAACGGACCGAAGACGTTGAAGTAACGCAGGGTGACGGTTTCAAGCCCGTAGACGCGCGCGAAGGAACTCAAATAGTGCTCGCCCGCCAGCTTCGCCACCGCATAAGGGCTGATTGGATTGGGCAGCATGTCTTCGCGCTTGGGGAGTGTGGGCGTATCGCCGTAGACCGAAGAAGAGCCCGCATAGACGACGCGCCGCACACCGGCGGCACGGGCCGCTACAAGCACGTTCAAAGTGGCGTCGACACAGTTGCGGTTGGTGGCCACAGGATCGGCCACAGAGCGCGGGACACTGGCCAGCGCAGCCTCGTGAAAAACGAATTCCATCCCCGCGCAGGCTTGGGCGCAGACTACCGGATCGGCCAGATCGCCTTCGATGAACTCCATGGCTTCAAGACCGGCAAGGTTGGAGCGTTTGCCGGTGATGAAGCTATCGACGCCCCGCACAGATTCGCCGCGTTTGAGCAGCGCGGCGGCAATCGAACGCCCGATGAATCCCGCGGCTCCGGTGACAAGATACTTGGCCAAGCATATACCCCGAAAGAAAGAATGATGCACGGCGCGATCGGGAGCGCCAGCACCGGCTAGGATACTATTCGAAGCCTGCGAATCGCCGAGCCAAGCGCCAAAACCGGCAATGCGAATCGTTTGCCTTTGATTTCCAGTTTGATCATGACAGTTTTTCTCCCAACTTTGGCTGAACCACAGCACTTCTTCGGCTGGGAGAGATTGCTGTTTGCGGCGCTCGCTGTTTTGTCTCTTCTCGGTTTTTGGCGGCGGTTCGGGCCGATTCTCACCAAGATTCTTCAATCGAAAAAGGACCCAGGCTTCCATCTGTTCCCCATCGGCAGACGCGTTCGAGATTTTGCGTGGGAAGTGCTGCTCCAGGGCAAGGTCATTCGTGAACGGCCGCTGGCGGGCATCGCGCACGCGTTGGTTTTCTGGGCGTTCTGCGCCTTTGCGCTGGTCACGCTGAACCATTGCGCAACAATTTTCGGGCTTGGGTTTCTCGATCCGTCAGGCCCAATTGGCCGGTTCTACTTCGATTTTGCGGCTCTGTTCGCGGCGGCCTGCGCCGTGGGCATCTTCGGACTGTTTGTGCGGCGGTTCGTTGCGCGGCCCAAGTGGCTGGGCGAGGTTTCGTGGGAATCCGGACTGATTGCGCTGCTGATCTTCGTGCTGATGGCTACTTACCTGGCGGCGTTCTTTGTGCCTGGAGATGGCGATGTAGCGCGTGTGCTGTGGTGGGCGCATTCCCTTACGCTGCTCGTGTTTTTGCCGCTCATTCCTCATACAAAGCATCTGCACCTGCTTCTTAGCCCGTTCACGGTTTTCCTTTCGCGGGGCGGATTCGCGGAGATTCCTCCGCTTGCCGACGACGAGGACTTTGGGCTGGTGGCAGGAAAGGATTTGACTCAGCTGGTCAGCTTGCAGGCCTACTCCTGCGTGGAGTGCGGGCGCTGCATGGAGCATTGCCCGGCCAACGCCACGGGCAAGCTGCTCAACCCGAAAGAAATCATATTGGGGCTGCGCGGCTACCTGAATGAATACGGGCCGCACTCAGAGGAGCCGCTGCTGGGTAAGTACAACGCGCAGGAGGCGGCGTTCGAGTGCACCACGTGCGGGGCGTGCGAGTTCCAATGCCCTGTGGGAATCGAGCATGTGCCGATTATTGTCGGCCTGCGGCGCGGCGCGGTGAACACTGGCGCCTGGGAAAACGATTATGGGGCAAAGCTTTTTCTGGCGTTGGAACGAGGCAACAATGCGTTGGGCATGAACACTTCGGAGCGCGACAAATTTGTCGAGAAGAATGCCCTGCCCCTCTTCGACGGCACGCAGGAGTATTGCTTGTGGCTCGGCTGCATGGGCGCGTACGATCCGCGTGGGCGCGAGATTGCGGTGGCGCTGGTGCGCGTCATGCGATATCTCGGCGCGAGCTTCGGCGTAATGCGCAAGGAGCGTTGCACGGGGGACCCGGTGCGGCGGCTGGGAAATGATCTTCTCTTCCAGCAATTGGCAGAGGCGAACCTTGACGCACTGGCCCAGGCCAAAACCAGAAAAATAATTTCGATCTGCCCGCATTGCGTTCGCACGATTCAGGAAGATTGGAAGGCATACGGAACGCCGCCCGAAGTGGAGCATCACAGTGAGTTTCTGGCTCGCTTCGCCGGCCAACTTCCGCCCATCCAAAACCAGGAGAAAATCGTATTCCACGATCCGTGCTATCTCGGGCGGTATCGCGGGGTTTACGAAGAGCCGCGGAGCGTGGCTGCCCTAGCCGGAGAGTTAGTGGAAGCGCCGCGCTCGCATGAACGCAGTTTTTGCTGCGGCGCGGGCGGAGGACTGGTGTTTCTCGGCGAAGAAAAGGGCGAGCGCGTGAGTCGCGTCCGCGCCGCGGAGCTGGCCGCGACGGGAGCGAGTGTTGTCGGCACAGCATGCCCCTTCTGCAATACGATGTTCCGGGATGCGTTTGCGGAAAAAGGCGATGGCGCGCCAGAGCTGATGGACATTGCGCAGTTGGCGGCGCGGGGATTGCCGGAGTAACGGCAGAGAATCGCGGGGGAATCAAAAATTGAAGATCGTTGTGGCCATCAAGCAAGTTCCGGATCGTGACGCACAGGTTCGTATTGCCCCGGGCGCACGTTGGATAGAAGAGCGTGAGCTCCAGTGGGCGATGAACGAGCCGGACGCTTATGCGCTAGAAGAGGCGCTGCAGCTCAAAGAGAAGAACGGCGGCGAGGTGATTGTAGTAAGCGCCGGGCCGGAGCGCGTTGGCGCGACAATTCGCGAGGCCCTCGCGAAAGGCGCGGACCGCGCAATTCACATTCTCTGCGACGATCTGAGCGGGCGCGATGCTCTGGGCGTGGCGCGGCTGCTCGCTGCGGCCATCAAGCCGCAGAATGCCGACGTTGTGCTCACCGGATTGCAATCGGAAGACGTGGGGTTGGGACAGACGGGCGTCATCGTCGCTGAACTGCTCGGTCTGCCGCACGCAACCATGATTCTTCATGTTGAGAAGACCGATTCAGGTCTCACGGTGAGGCGCGAACTCGAAGAGGGCTGGTTCCAATCGATTGAGCTGCCAACGCCCGCGGTGCTGACGATGCAGTCGGGCGGGAACAAGCTCCGCTACGCCACACTGATGGGCATCAAGAAGGCAAAGACAAAAGAGCTGCGGACAGTGAGCGCTGCGGAGCTCGGCGCGGATGGCGCGCCGACAGTCGTGCTCGAACAAATCTCGGCGCCGAAGAAACAAAAGTCCACCCAAATCTTGCCCGGAACCGCTAAAGAAGCAGCTGTTGCCCTGGTGGAGAAGCTGAAAACGGAGGCGCGCGTCCTATGAACTGCATTTTGGTTGTGCAGGAAGCGCGGAAAGACGGTAAGGCCCGATTCTTTCAAGAGGCTCTGGCTGCTGGCCGCGTTCTCGCCGGTCTGACGGGATTGCCAATTGAAGCTGCCGGGGTTGGTGATCCGAATTCGGAAATCTTTCTTGAAGTTTCTGGCCCCGCACCTTCCGCGGGCCACGCGATCATGCATCCGTCGCTTGAAACCTACACTGCTGACGGCTATGTGCTTGCCTTTGAACAACTGATCCGCAAGTTGGAACCTTCGTACGTCATTTTTCCGCACAGTTATCAGGTGCGCGACTATGTTCCGCGCCTCGCCGCGCGATTCGGGCAGTCGCTCATTGGCGACGTGACGGGAATTGAAGCTGGCCCCTTGTTCCTGCGCCAACTATTTCAAGGGAGAATGAGCGGAAAATATCGCCCCGAAGGGACCGGCCCTTGTTTTGTCTCGATTCAGAGCGGGGCGTTTCGAGATGACGCGGCCAGTGGCGGCGTAATGAATATTTTCCATTTCGCTCCCGACATTCCGCTCGAGGCGATTCGCACGCGGCCCGGTGAACCGTTCCGCGCGTCGGAGCAGACAGTCGATCTAGGCTCTGCCCAACGCATCGTGAGCGTGGGGCGCGGCATCAAGGAGGCGCAGAACTTGCCGATCGTGCAGGAGTTGGCCGCGGCGCTGGGCGCGGAACTTGCTGCATCACGGCCCATCTGCGACAACGGATGGCTGCCGATGGAGCGGCAGGTGGGCAGTTCGGGCCAGACGGTTGCGCCCAAGCTCTATCTCGCTGTCGGAATCTCCGGGGC
>CAZVYV010000035.1:0-16609 GCA_964630985.1 uncultured Occallatibacter sp. | reverse complement strand
TCCTGCTCATGGCCGGCCTGCCCATCATCACCTGGTACCGCTTCCTCATCTGGCTGGTCATCGGCCTGTTCATTTATTTCTTCTATAGCCGTCACCGCTCCGAGTTCGCCAAGCCGCGCTAGCACCTGCATCCAGAGCATTTGTAGCGCCAGCCTCCCCGCCCCGTACCGCCGGCGTCCTCGCCGGCTGTCGTGCGGGCGTCCCGCCCGCACTTGCTCGCGAATCAGCATCCGATCCAAATATTTGAGCGCTAAACTAGAATCGAAACCGATGAAGACCTGGCAGAAAGCCGGACTCATAACGCTCGTCACCATTGCCATCGGCGCCATCTATCTCTTTTCTGTCTTCGAACATCGCCGCAATCCCGGCGTCCTCCCCGAAACCGCACCCGAGCAGAACCTCACGCCCGACGATGTCGCCGTCGTGCGCATGAAGTTCATGACTTCGTTCGACGATGCCGTCAAACTCCAGGGCACAAGCGTCTGGATGAAGAACGGCTACACCATGCCGTACTTCCCTTACAAGTCCGGCCGTATCGACTTCACCAAAAACCAGGGAAAACTTCCATCGGCCCAGCGGCTCGACATCAAGAAGGCCATCAAGGCCATGCCGCCCGAACAAATAGACGACGGAATCTCCCACGGCACCCGGCAAGCCTTTGTCGTCTTCGCGCTTCCGCAAAGCCCCGACCTTTACGCCACGGTCATCGGCGCAATGGATGGCAGCCAGGAAGAATATTTCTGCGATGTGCTCTTCTATTACGACGATCCGCATTCGATCTACGACAACTGGCCAAAAAATATCTGGGCCGCCGTCGACGCCCATCAAGTCATTCCGGGAATGAATGAGCTGCAAACCCGCATGTCCATCGGCCAGGATCAAAAGGTCGAAAGCGCCGGCGAGGGCAATCGCACCGTTACCTACAATCAAGACGGCAAAAAGTGGACCATCACCTTCGTCGACAAGAAGGCGACCAAAATCCAAGATCAGTAGTTCCTGGTGGGTGCCCCCGGTCTCGATTTTGAGACCGGGGAGTGCGCCAACCTCGCCCACTCTCCGCTCGCGATATCATGGCTTCAACCTCTAGGAGACCAAAATTGGCCCTGCACCGGAAGCTTTCTCTCGCCGTCATTCTTGCCTCCATTGCCTTACTCGCCGCGCCCGCGACGGCACAGCAAACCGCCGCCGACCTTTTCGCGCATGCCAAAGCCGATGCCAGGGCGGAACACAAGAACATTCTCGCGGTCTTTTCCGCGTCGTGGTGTGGTCCGTGCAAGCTCTACGAGCGCTTCCTCGAGGACCCGCAGATGAAGCCCATCACAGATCAGGTGTTTGTCATTCAGCGCTTCGATGTTGGCGAGCGACCCAACTCCGGACACTCCGACACCCCCGGCGCTGTTGCCTTGCGCACGGCTCTCGGCGCCTCAGGCGAGCCCGGATTTCCGTTCATCGTCATGACCGACGAAAACGGCAGTCCAATCGCCAACTCCTATCGCAACGGCGATTCGAACGCCAACGTTGGCTATCCAGCCCTTCCGGAAGAAATCGACTGGTACATCGAGATGCTGAAGCGCGCCGCGCCATCTCTATTGCCACGCGACCTTGCCGCAACCCACGCCTGGTTGCGCAAACACGCCCACGACTGAAACTCGAGAAATCAATCGCAACCACAGACGGGCTAAACTTAAACTGTGACGGAAATCCAGCAATTCATCCGCCGCCTGCCCAAGGCCGAGCTGCATCTGCATCTCGAAGGCACCATCTCGCCTGCCACCCTGGTCGAGCTCAGCGCCCGTCACGACACCGTGCCCCTCACGCACCACGACGCTGAAGCCCTCTATCGATTCTCCGACTTCACCGAATTCATTGAGTCCTTCAAGGCCGTCACCCGCCGCCTTCGCGACCCGGAAGACTACGAGGTAGTCGCCTGGCACATGATGGAGCAACTTGCCGCGCAGCGCGTTGTCCACGCCGAGGTCTACATCTCTGTCGGCGTCATCTATATGTGGCGCAACTTCGATCCCCGTTGCTTCGAGCCCATTTTTGAGGGTCTGGAACGCTCCCGCGAGCGCGCCGCGCGCGAGCTTGGCCTTTCCCTCTACTGGATCTTCGACGCCGTCCGCCACTTCACGGTCGAGGAAGCCGATCGCGTCTTTCGCAAAGCCGCCGAAATGCGCCAATATTATCCCTCCATCATCGGCATCGGTCTCGGCGGAGACGAAAGAAGAACGGGTTCGGCCCCATTCCGGCACCTCTATGCGCGCGCCAAATCCGCCGGCCTCCGGCTCACCAACCACGCCGGCGAAACCACCGGTCCCGAGGCCATTTGGGAAGCTCTCAACATCGGCTCCGAGCGCATCGGCCACGCGCTCTCTGCGATTCACGACGAAGATCTTCTCCAAGACCTGAAAGAGCGGAGCACAGGCCTCGAGCTCAACCCCACCTCCAATGTCCGCACCGGCGTTTGTCCTTCCTTCGCCGCCCATCCCCTCCGCCGCTACTTCGATCGCGGCCTCCTGGTCACCCTCAACTCTGACGATCCGGCCTTTTTCGCCTCGGACCTCGCCAACGAGTTCCTCCTCGCCCATACCCAGCAGGGATTTACCCGCGACGAGCTTCGCCAGTTGGCCGCCAACTCCTTCCGCGCCAGCTTCCTTCCCGAATCGGAAAAAGCCTCATGGCTGGCCCAAATTAACACTTTCGCGTAAGGTACTTCGGTGTTTTCCGCCCCGCTCCCCGCCTCGGCCCCACCCCACCTGCGTTATCATGTGAGCGTGGGAGGCTAAGTTCGATGTCCGCCGATCCTGAATCCGAATTACTAGTTCCAGACTCCTCCGAACCGGAAAAATCCGGGTCAACTGCTCTCCGCGTTATTACCTGGTTCTCTGTCGGTATCGCCGTTGCTGCCGTGGGCATCTATGTCGGCGCCGAGCTGCGCAACCGCTACCGGTTCAAGAAGCGCACGCCTTATGACTTCTATTCCAACGCCGGCTCGAAACAGGCCAGTGAATTTGGCGTCGGCATCTAGCATTTAGCATCGACTTCGAGCATTTGGCGTCAGCATCCAGGGCCCAAAGCGATCACTCTTGCTCAACATGCCGCCCTGGGGCGGCATGTTTGCGTTTGCTGTTCCCAGTTCCGTGTTCGCTTAATCACTCGTTCATCGCCCACTGGCCCCTGGTCCCTAATCCTTTATCCCTGGCTCTCTCACTTCGTCCCAATCAGCCGGATCCGCGCCGTAAACGCCCGCCCCTGCAACTCGCTGAACGTTCCAAACTCCGGCGAATCCACCACGTTGTTCACCACCGCCGGATCCGCGCTGTTCGTCGCATTCTGCAGAATGCCGCGCAGTCCCCAGTACTGTCCGCGAAAATGAAACTTCCATTCGAGCCCTGGGCTGAAGTTGACGAAATCCGGAAAGCGTTGCCCGTCCGCCGCGCCAACAACTTCCTGCGCCGCATTCACCGCCGTGTAAGGAATCCCCGTATGCTCGTCGAGCAGATAGACAAAGTCCCACCGCTTCCGCAGCCATTCAAACGGCACCGGCAGCCATCCCCACGAAATCACACGGTTCGGCACGTCCCACGGCAGCGGTCCGCTCTGTTGTGCTCCCAGCGGCGACGGCGTCGGCAGATAGTCAAGTGCCGCATTCGTCCGCGCCGACGAATGTGTGTACGACACATACACCGTGTAGTCGTTCTTGAAATACTTCCGCGCGTCGATTTCCTCTGAGCTGTAGCGATCTTCCCGCCCATTGTTCAGCAAATAAGCTCCCGCCTGCGCCGTCGGACGCGTCAACGCAAACGCAAACACGTTCGTCGTTCGCTTTTCCATAAAGTTCGCGCCTGCATCGATCGACCACGGCAGCTTGCGCTCCGCGCCCGCGCTCCAGTTCAACGCCCGCGGCGCTTTCAGAAGACCATCGTTCGCGGCGAAAGTCGACTCCTCCGCCGGCCCCGTCGGCGTCACTCCATCCGCCTCGTAATACGTGTCGTCGCGAATGCCTGCATACGTCTGTGCGAGATCGTAAAGGTAGGTGTGCTCGTAATAAAGCCCGATCCCGGCCGAAATCTTCGTCGAATTCTTGTCTCCCGTCGGCGCGTAAACCACAGCCAGCCTTGGCGCAACAACCGCCTTTCGCACAACCTCGTCCCAGTCGAATCGCAGCCCCGGCTCAACCAACCATCCCTTTCCCGCCTGCCACCGGTCCTGAACGTACGCGCCAATCTCGCCGTTGTGCATCGTAAACGCCGGCGTCGGCGCAAACACACTCTGTCTCTCGCGTGTTCCGTCCTCGCGCAGATAACTCACCGGCGTCCGCGTCTGTCTCTGGTCATAAGCGATGCGGTCCGCGTCCAGCCCCGCCTTCACGTCGTGCCGCCCCAACCACTGCCGCGGAGGGAGATACAAAGTCGCCGTCCCTTCCAATCTTTGCGATCGCCCACTCAAGTTTTCAAAATAGCTACCCTCTGTCTGCTCCGGCGTGTAGTCGTACGGCGCATTCCCGTGCGGCTCGTATCCGTCGCGTATGCTCACAAATCCCACACCCAAATCGAGCAGCGCTCCATTACCAAAGCTCTGTTGGTCCCGCACGAACGGAAACCACGCGATCGTATTGCGTTTCACTGTGCTCTGTTGCGGCGTGAGCGACGAAATCCCGTCGTAGGCCGAATGGTAGTTGTTGTAGAGCAGCCCGCAGGTCAAAATGTTCGCCGCGGTCGCATTCACCTGCGCCTTCACCAGGTTGCTCCCGCGCACCAGTTCGTCGGTATCAGCGCCGGCCGGCAGCTCGGAGATATAGATGTTGTCCCACTCCGTTTCCACCCCGTCGTACCACCACGCATGGTCCCTCTTCAGCGGTCCGCTGAAGGTAAACCGCGGAACAAACTTGTCGAAATGGATTCCGTTCAGCTCGCGAAACGACGGAATAAAATCCGTCACATTGAAGCGAAATTTGTTGTCGCCCATCCCTGTATAGAAGGCAATCACACCGCCCGTCGCTCGCCCGAATTCCACCGGGTACCGAGTCGTCTCCGCATCAATCGTGCGCACCGTATCTGCGCTCACCCGCAGGCTCAGCGAGCCGCCCTCAGGCGCGCGGATGTCGAAACCATCCATCGTGTCCAGCGTCTCCCAAGTCTCCGAGCCGGCCACATGCACCTGTCCCGTCTCGTCCTGCACCACGCCGGGATTGAACGGCAGCAAATTGCGGATGTCTCGCGAAGTCGGATAGGGAATGTTCACAATCTCCGGCGTATTCATCGCGCTTTGATCGGATACCTGTTGTGTATCGATCCCCGGCGTCGACGCCGTCACATCCACCTGCTGGCGCACAATCTGCTCGTGCGCAATCACCACTTTCACGTTGTTTTGATCGGGTCCGACGCTGCTCTCATCGGCCTTATAGAATCCGGCCTTCTCTACGGTGATCCGGTACGGCTCGCCTTGCCGCAGCGCGTACTCGCAGTTTCCGGCGTAGTCGGTCCACAGTCGCGCCGGCTCCACGCCTGGTTCGGCAATCGTCACCTGAGCGCCTTCGACGGCCTGGCCATTTTCGTCGACCACCGTCACAGTTACGTGCGCGACAATCGCCTTCTGCTGGCCAGCCGCAAGACCGCCGGTAAACCCACACACAAGGGTCGTCCAGCTCAGTAGGAACAACCGAGCTGCAACGCACAAGATGCTTTCGGAACGTAGCATCATGAGCCGGAACCCGCCCTGTATCCTCCGCCTTGGCGTCAGTATACGGCTGGGCCCAGAACGATGGAAGACGCTGGCTCGATCGATTCTATCGATCGTTATCCATGAGCATCTGCCATACGCTATGACAGATGCGGAACATCCTTACTCCATTCCAGAAAACTCGGGTCATCTTGGTGACACCATAAATGCGTTCTTGATAGTGCACTCTTTCGACTTGCGCTCTGGTTGCATTGCGCTGCGGCGGGCCACCGATGCTACCATCGAAGGCGGCTATGACAAGCGAATTGCTCCTCCAGGCCAAGCTGCGGCTTCTCCAAATGCACTATGAAAGCGGCGTGGGCCACCTTGGGGGTAACCTGTCGTGCATCGACATACTCATGACGCTCTATCACGAGGTCCTGCACGCTGAAGATGCGTTTGTCTTGTCAAAAGGCCATGCAGCCGGCGCCGTGTACGTTACCTTGTGGTCAGTGGGAGCCCTCAGCGACGACGACTTGCGATCGTTTCACAAGGATGGGACGCGCCTCAGTGGTCATCCCCCACTACGCGGAATTCCGGAGATTCTATTTGCCACTGGCAGTCTCGGGCATGGGCTCAGTCTGTCTTGCGGCTTGGCGCTTGCCAGGAAACTAAAACAGGAACCGGGTCACGTCTTCTGCCTCATGTCCGATGGAGAATGGAACGAAGGATCGAATTGGGAGGCGCTCATTTTTCTCAAGCATCATCGCCTCGACAATCTCACCTTGATCGTTGACCTCAATGAGATGCAGGGCATGGGCCGAACTCGCGACATCGCCGATCTCGCGCCTCTAGCCGGCAAGTTCCGTGCCTTCGGCCTGCACACGGTGGAAGTTGACGGCCACGATTGTGCTTCCCTGGAGGCGGCACTGCGGCAACGCGAATCCTGCCCCCTCGCCATCGTCGCGTCGACCACCAAAGGAAAGGGAGTATCTTTTATGGAGAACCGCTTCGAATGGCATTACTTGCCGATCCGCGAGGAACAGTACCGGCAAGCGATCCTGGAACTGAGCCAAGTATGCGCCAAGAATTCTGTCAAACCCTCCTAGAGTTCTCGGCCCGCCCGGAGTTCGTATTCCTAACTGGCGATCTGGGCTTCATGGCGCTGGAACCACTACGCGAGGCCATGGGTGAGCGGTTTATCAATGCCGGCGTTGCAGAGCAGAACATGGTAGGGGTGGCGGCAGGCTTGGCAAAGAGCGGACTCCGGCCGTGGGTCTACAGCATTGCTCCATTTCTGTATGCTCGCCCCTTCGAGCAGATTCGAAATGACGTGTGTCAGCACAACCTCCCGGTAGCCTTGGTCGGTAATGGGGGCGGATACGGATATGGCGTCATGGGCGGCACGCATCATGCACTCGAAGATTATGGTGTGCTCCTGACTCTGCCCAACATGCGTGCTTATATCCCAGCGTTCGATTCTGACCTGCAATGCATGATCAGGGAAATCATGACAGTGAAACACCCGGCTTATCTTCGGCTCGGGGTTTCCGAACAACCTTCCTGGCTGGTGCCGGGCCCTTATACCGCGTGGCGGCGTATCTTGCCGGGCGACGGCCCCACAGTAGCCTTTGTGGGCCCTTTGGCGGGTGCCGCCCTAGCCGCCATCCGGGAGTCTGGACTAGATGCGGATTGCTGGCTGGTGAGTGAATTGCCGATCCATCGGCCGCCGCCCGATTTTCTATCGAGTGTCAGGAAATCTGACTATCTGTTAGTCGTGGAAGAGCATGTGGCCGGAGGCGGTTTTGGGCAGATGGTGGCAAGCGAACTGCTGGCCGCCGGTGTGTTTCCGGCGCGCTTTGTCCATCGGCCGGCGTTAGGCTATATCTCAGGTCTATACGGTTCGCAGAAATTTCACCGTAAAGAATGCGGGCTCGACCCCGACAGTATATTGTCAGAGCTGAACCACGCTACGCACGTATGAGAGAATCGTTATCCCTTCAGGAGAAAATAGAACGCCTCCAAGGGCCGATCCTGGTCCTGGGTGGAAGCGGTTTCGTCGGCGCCAACGTGCTGCGTACGCTTTTCCGATACCGGGATGACGCTTACGGAACCGCCTCACGTTTGCCTGCATGGCGCCTGGAGGGGCTGCCTGCGCAGCACGTAAAGGTCACCGACCTGCTGATCGATTCCAATCTGGATCAGTTATTGGCCTCCGTTCAACCTCGAACCATCATTGATTGCGTGGCCTACGGCGGGTATTCGTTTGAGACCGATAGCCAACTCATCTACCAGACGAATTTCAACCTCGTATGCCGGTTGTTAGCCCGCCTTGCAGACCGCAAGATCGCGGCGTATGTGCACGCCGGCAGTTCTTCGGAGTATGGATACAACGCGTCTAGCCCTGTCGAGGACTCAGTACTGGCGCCCAACAGCCATTACGCGGTTTCAAAGGCGGCGGCCTCGCACCTGCTTTATTTCTACGGGAAAAGAATCGGGCTGCCTTGTGTCAACCTGCGCTTGTATTCCGTCTACGGCCCGCTGGAAGACGCATCGCGGCTTATTCCAAATTTGGTGCGATGCGGCGTCGACGGGCGTTACCCCGAGTTCGTTGACCCGGCCATCTCAAGGGATTTCCTTTATACCGACGACGCGGTAGAAGCGTTTGTCGATATCGCGCTGAATCTCACCGAAGCGGACTACGGAGAGTCCTTTAACATCGGAACCGGCCGGAAGACGACCATTGGCGATTGCGCTGGATTGGCTAAAGAATTGTTCTCCATTCCCTCCGCGCCGGTATTCACGATGCCCAATCGGCAATGGGACCTGCCGGACTGGTTCGCGAACATTGAAAAAGTTCGCACAAGGATTGGCTGGGAACCTCGGACTACCTTCCGGGACGGCTTGATGAAGATGGCGGAGTGGTTCAGATCTCTGCCTGACCGCGCCTTTTATTCTCAATCGTCCAAGCTTTTCGGCCTGGATACCAAGCACAGCGTGTCTGCAGTTATTGCGTGTTATCGTGATAACCGCGCCATTCCGATTATGTATCAGCGTTTGAAAGCAACCTTCACCAAGCTCAACGTCGATCATGAAATCATTTTTGTGAACGACGGCAGCCCGGACGATTCGGAAGAGGTGATCCGGAAGATTTCGCAGAACGACCGCCGCGTGCGCGGCATTTCGCATTCCCGGAATTTCGGATCGCAGGCCGCATTCCGCAGTGGTATGGAGATCGCAACCAAGAATTGCTGCGTGCTGCTGGATGGAGATTTGCAGGACCCTCCCGAACTGATCGAAGCGATGGTGGCTAAGTGGCGCGAAGGATACGACGTTGTTTATGGGACCCGGGTCAAGAGGGAGGGTCCTAGGCTGAAACAGTTTGCGTACAAGGCTTTCTACCGGCTCTTCGATTACTTCTCCTACATCCGGATTCCCCATGATGCCGGCGATTTCTCTCTCATGGATAAGCGCGTGGTGCAAGCCGTTCTGACTTTTCCCGAGCGGGACTTTTTTCTGCGTGGCGTGCGGGCCTATGCAGGCTTCAAGCAAACGGGAATCGACTATGTCCGCCCGGAGCGAATGTTCGGTGTCACCACCAACAGCTTCTTCAAGAATATCGGTTGGGCCAAGAAAGGCATCCTCTCGTTCAGTTATGTGCCCCTGACCGTATTGAGTACGTCCGGATTCATCCTCCTGGCCCTGACGGGGTTAGCGATGCTTCTGCAAATCGTCTTGCGGCTCCTGTTCCCGCAATTAGCGCCGCGAGGCGTGACCACCCTGCTTATCTCCATCCTTTTCTTCGGGTCACTGAACCTCTTTGCTGTCAGCTTGGTCGGAGAGTACCTGGCAAAAATCTTCGAAGAGGTCAAACGCCGGCCTCACTTCATCCGAAGGAGTGTGATCAAGGATGGCGAGGTTCGCTTTGCAACCTTGGACGAGGCGCCAAGAGTTGAACTGTAGTTCCCCTTACGGTCCCATTTGATATGAACCTGGTACTGAGTCGGACGAAGTTGGCCATGGCGGGAAGGTGATAAATTATGGCGCGCCGTGAAGTCGTCGATGTATTTGATGCGGATGTGGCTGCCCACGGCGGATATGTTTACACGGCTGTTCCTCGATGGTCGACCCGTTATGCAACCGGCCGGCAGTCCCAGGAACTGGTTCGAATGCTGCTCGCTAACTTTCCGCGATCCATCCGCATCGTCGATATCGGTTGCGGCGATGGTACCTATACCTTCGATATTGCCAAAGGATTCGGCCCTATGTCGATTCGAGGCGTGGAGCCCGCGAGCAACGCAGTGGAGGCGGCGCGTGCAAATGTGCCCCCACAATTCTCTGAGTCCATTTCATTTGAGGTCGGGAGCATCTATGACGTCGAGAGCCAGGGGGAATCAGTCGCCGTAGTCCGGGGAGTGTTGCACCACCTCGACAAACCTCAAGCCGCGATTGCTCAATTGACGCGGCAGTTTCCGGCCCTGGTCGTGCTGGAGCCAAACGGATACAACCCAGCCCTGAAGATCCTCGAGAAGGCCTCGCCATATCACCGCGAGCATCAGGAAAAGTCGTACTGGCCGCCGACATTGAACCGTTGGTTCATCCAGGAAGGATTCACGCTGGTGGAAAGGAAGTTCCTTTGTCTCGTTCCTTACTTCTTCCCGACGCTGTTGGCGAAAGTCCTCAGTAGACTAGACCCTGTCGTTGAATCCGTGCCGGGAATGCGGGAACTTTGTTGTGGAACGAATCTGGCGCTCTATCGTAAGGCGGAGAACAGCGATGTTCGAGGGTGACGCCGTCGAAAAGCTAAGGAATCAAGAGGACGACAGAATGGTTTCGGCGGAACCTGGCCGCAGCACAATGATTCACACGCAGTGCGCCATCTGTGAGAGCGATGCATGGGACAGCGGATTGTACGCCGAACGACTGGGGGCGAATGCAGCCACTTTTGAACGGTTTTCAGCGCGGCGTCAACCGGACAGGGTGCACTATCGGATGGTCCGCTGCCGCAATTGCGGTCTGATTCGCTCTGATCCGGTACTGCCAGAAGCAGAACTCGCGCGGTTATACAAGGGAAGCTCCTTCGACTATAAGGAGGAATCCGGCTATGCGGGTCGCACCTATGCCCAGTACGTGCTGAAAAGCTTGCCGCTGTTCCAGGGGAGAACAAGGTTGTTGGAGATTGGTTGCGGAAATGGGTTCTTCCTCGAAAAGGCGCTGGAGCTCGGGTTTACCGAAGTTCATGGGATTGAGCCTAGCCAGCAGGCGTTGGAGGCGGCATCTCCTGCGGTGCGAAGCCACATTAAAAATGCCCTACTCCAGGAAGGCCTATATCCCCCAGGATGGTTCGATATGATTTGCGGGTTCCAGGTCTTGGATCACCTGGCGCGACCAAACGAGGCATTGCGAGTGTGCCGGACGCTTTTACGGCCCGGTGGCGTGGCGCTGTTCATCAATCACGATGCGGGAGCCTGGACAAACCGCATTCTGGGTGAACACAGCCCAATCATCGACATCGAGCATACTTATCTGTACGACAAGAAGACGATGGCGGAGATTTTCTTGAAGAACGGCTTCGAGGTCTTGCGTGTTTTTCCGGTGTGGAACGAATATCCGCTCGCGTACTGGAGCAAGATGGCGCCGATGCCATCGTGGTTGAAAACGAGGCTGCTAAGCGCCGTGAAGCAATCTCGATGCGGGCAGTGGCTGGTGCCAATGAGAGCGGGCAACCTCGGGATATTGGCCAAGGCGGGAGGCTGAGAGCAGGTGCGTCGCGGAAAGCCTGGAATCTTCAATCGCTACGTTAAGTGGGATTCTAACTAGACCGTGGCTAAGTGACTCTCCAACTTTGAATCTCTGCGGCCAACCTAAGAGGTACGCCAATTTGAGTTGCGAGGCGCGTCGTGAGGTGCAAATTGCCAATGCAGGTAGAAGCGGCTGTCGGGACAGTTCGCGGCACGGCCAAGTCGATTTCAGCGGTCGCTGTACTGGCCTGTGCCTGGCCCGCACTCCTCCTCGCTGCTGTCTGTCTCGTCCCCTATTTGAACAAGGCTTTCGACATAGACGATCCGTATTTCCTCGCCATGGCGAAGCAAATCGTCAAGTACCCATCGCACCCAATGGATTTCCAAGTTTGCTGGAACATCCCGTCTCTCGCCGGCGAATGTAGAAATGCTTCCGATTTCGCGTCGGGAAATCCCGTGTTGGGACAAATTGGGCAAGGTTATGTGCTTGTGCCAGCAGTTTTGGGAGGCGCTCACGAGTGGATGGCTCACCTGACGCAACTGCTGCTGGCATGGATCGCAGTTTTGGCGATGAGTTCGCTGGTCCTTCGTTTCGGATGGAACCGCTGGCACGCAACGGTTGGCGCTCTGCTGCTGGTGGCCATCCCACCTTTTCTCCCCCTTGCCAGCACCGCTATGCCAGATATTCTCGCCACGACCCTGGCTCTGCTGGCCATGGGGAGCCTTGCCGCGTGGAAGGCCGAAGGGAAATGGGGTCAGGGGGCAGCCGCCGCAATCGCTCTCGGTCTGGCCGGGTTTGCCCGGCCCCACCTTGTGCTGCTCTTGCTGCTCGGAGCATTCTTCCTGCTCGATAGCATCCACCCTCGAGAGGTGCTGGCTCAGATGCGGCGGAAACTCTGGCTATGGGCGCCGGTCATCGCAGGCGGATGTTTGCTGGTGATCCTTATGCTCGCACTCCGCGAGCACAATCTCGGCCTCGATCCCAAGAGAGCAGCAAACGGGCAGAACATCGGGCGCAATCTCTTCGCCTATTTTCTATTTCTGGCTTTCCCCTTTCCCCTCGCCGCCTGCTGGCTGGTGAACCGTGTCAAGACGAGACAAAGGATAACCATCTTCATCGTTTTGGCGGTGGCCCTTGTCCCCTGGATCTGCGCGATACCGAGATCGCTTGCTGCGTCCTTCTCGTTCGCGATCCTTGGGTGCGGTGCGCTCTTCGGCTTGCTGCTCGATGCGTTGGAAAAACGTGATCGCACGGCGCTCTTTCTCCTGCTCTGTCTCCTGGCGCCGCTCCCCGCCGTCTATTACGAACACTTTCCAATCAAGTACCTTCTCCCCTGCGTCCCTGCGATCATTTTCCTGTGCTTCCGGTTGATGGAGTATGTGCCGCTTAGGGTGGCCGGAATCACAGCCCTTGCGACGATCTTGGCCAGCACCGCCTACTCGATGCTGATCCTCCGCTCAGATAACGAGTTTGCGCAGATTGGCCGGGACTCCATGTATCAACTGATTGCGCCACACGTCGCGGCAGGCGAACAAGTCTGGTACCCAGGACATTATTGGTCCTACTGGTATGCTCCCCTGGCTGGCGCGAAACTTACCTATCCGGGCGGTCCTCAGCCAAAAGCGGGAGATCTGCTGGTCGATGACGTGTTCGCGGGAGGGGACGCGTCAATCGTTCGCTTCCAGCACCGAACGCTGGTGGAGACAATCCACTACAAGTATCAATTCGGCAGAACCATGGGTGCCGGAATAGGCCTCTATACCAATGCGGCCGGTTTCTGGTTGTGGGGATTTGGTACGAGCGATAAAGACCGATTTGAACTCTGGAGAATAAATTAAGATCTGACGCTCTAGCCTGCCTTCGCCAGGATGCACTTCACTTCTGAGCTCCACAGATCCTACTTTGCAGCATCGAGACGGTCGACCCTCTGCGAGGATCAGCCCAGTTGTTTTTCGAATTCATAGGCACGTGTCCGCGATTCCAAACCTATCGCCGTTGCGTCCCCTGCGAGTAGTAATCCTGCGTCAGCTTTCGGCCACTGGCGCAGAATCGAGCCGCGCGGATCAATCCCATCTTTTGCGCGCGATAGCTCATCGTCGTCCCCAAAACTCCGAATCCGTACTCCACGCTGCGTTTGAAGTTGATTGAGGACGCGTCCTCAAAATACTTCGTCGGGCATGAAATCTCGCCAATGCGAAATCCAAACATCGCCGCTTGCGCAATCATCTGGTTGTCGAAGACAAAATCGTCCGAGTTTTCGAGCAGCGGCAGCGCCTCGAGCAATTCCCGCGAGAAAGCTCTAAACCCGGTGTGGTATTCCGAAAGCTTGATGCCCAGAAACAGGTTCTGGAACGCGGTCAGCAGGCGGTTGGCAACGTATTTGTAGTAGGGCATCCCGCCCTTCAACGCCCCTGCGCCCAGAATCCTCGATCCCAGGACCATATCGTACACGCCGCTCGCGATCATCCCCGCCATAGCCGGAACCAGCTTCGGTGTGTACTGGTAATCGGGATGCACCATAACCACGATGTCCGCTCCCGCAGCGAGCGCCTCGCGATAGCAAGTCTGCTGGTTGCGTCCGTAACCGTAGTTCGCATCGTGGACAAATGTCGTTACGCCCAGCTCCCGCGAAAGTTCCGCCGTCTTATCCTTGCTCGAGTCATCCACCAGGATCTTGATGTCCACAACGTCGGAAAGCTCGCGCACGGTCTGCTCCAGCGTCCTTTCGGCGTTGTACGCCGGCATCACCACCGCGATCCGCTTTCCGTTAATCATTGCCTGCTTCCCTTCTGCTTCTCGTCAGGCGCCGGGTAGGGCGTCACTCTTGCGGGAATCGCATCCGGCTCAACCAGCCATACACGCCGGTTCCGGTAGTAATGCAGTAACTCTAAATTATTTGAAGCATCCATCTCTCTGGCCCACACAACTTTTGATCCATCGATGTCAGCCCCGTTGTAAACCCATTCGTCCTGCGGATTGTGCTCGGGCACGTACCGGACGATAGCCAGTTGCCCCCCCGGCAGCCCCTCTAATCGCGACTCGATTTGCGCGCGTTCCTCTCCAAAGTGCTGTGGCCCAAACCACACGAAGTGCCAATTCCCCGGGTCCCACTCCGGCGGTCCCAAGTGCAATGGTTCCGCAACCACCCGAACTACGGCCATGGCCAGGCAAGCGACGACCGTGAATCGCACCAGCGCAAGACCCACTGCGCTTCGTCCGGATTTCCAAACCCGGAGGTGCCGCATCATCTGCAGCCCGATCGCATAAAAAGCCGCGGTAAAGGGGGCCAAATAGTAAGGAATTACATAGATTTCGATCATCACACCGGCCGCCAGAACCAACACACACACCACTAGGAATCTGGTTCGCCGATCCAGGAACACTCGCCGCATCATAAAGATCGGCGGCAGAAGGCAGAATCCGGCGTAAAAAAGCAGGTTGAATGCCGCCTTTGCAAAGGTCGCCGGCAAAAAACTCCGCAGGGAGTGCACCCGTTGGTACAAAGGAAACTCTATGCCCACATAGAAGTCTCGCATTGCCGCGTGCCGGTAAGTCGGCGTCGGATGCGGCCGCTGCCAAACGTAATACGGAGTAATCGCGTACTCTGCGCGATCGACCGTGTAAGGCAGAGTCAGCGGGCTACCGAAGGCTCGGTAATCGTAGTAGCCCAACCAAGCTAAAGTCGCTCCGACCACGAGCAACGGCACCACTGCACGGCGCGTCAGAACCCCCAGCGGTGGCCTGCTCTTCCCTTTGAAGACCCAGAGCCCGATTGCAACCGCCACCGGCACACAAAGCAGAACTCCCTCGTACGGCCGCGTCAGAATAAGAATCGCGATTCCGATGCTCATCGACAATCCGTATCGAAACCGTCCCGCCTTCATGAGTCGCGGCAGGCTGCCCAGCACCAGCGCTCCACCGAACGCGCTCGGCAGGGCCGCCGTGTGGTGGGTGTTGATCCATAAACTAAACAGGCCAAGCCGCAATACCGCAAGCACCCCTCCCAGCAGCGCCCATCTTCGCGGCAGCCATCCTTGTAGCATCCACACCAGCCCGGCGCACATCAGTCCGTCCATTGCCAACTCGGCCAGCCATGGCTGGCCAAACAGCACTTGACCGGCCGCAAACATCAGCCCTTGTCCCGGGAAGTACATCGATTGATACGTCGGCTGCATGGTGATGTGGATGCTCTCGAAGTGAGTCCACATCGCAGGAGTCGGGTTCGTCAGGCGTCCGTGGGCGAAGGTGTCGCTGGCCAGCAGGAAGCTGAAATCGTCGGGCACAAACGGCAACGGAACGGGGAACCAGGGGAGAATGGCAAGCCGCAGCACGATCACGCTGACACCAGCGTAGATGGGTATCCCGCGTCGGCGTGCCAGATCCCCGAAGGCGCGCTCCGCGCGCTCAAAAAAACCGGCGCCAAGCTCAGGCCAAACGAAAGCTAACGTCACTGTGATCAGTGTTACGGCAAACTCACTCCAAAATAGGAAATGATTTGGCCGTACGTCGGAAGGAAGCACCATGGCAAACAGTAACCTCTCAGAAACGCTGAAAAATAGAAACAATCGGACATTGGTGCCGGCCTGTATGCCGGCACGCCGTTTGCGCCGCACATGAACTTTTCTTCGTTGTCAAAGGGTGCCCCCGTTATTCGCTGCCGCAGGCACGCCCGCCGATTCGCTCAAATCGACTGATGATTGCTTTTCCAGGGCCCCGCAACGGAGGTAGGTCCACAAATAAAAAATTCCCATCGCCAGCAACGCAATCGACTCTGGCCGGAGGAATATCAGAGCCAGCATCTGCCCTCCGACCTCCGATCTGCTCACGTGCAGCGAGTCGGCGATTGTCTTGAAAACCGCCAGCGGAAAATCTCCTGCAAACAAAACTGCTGTCGCAGTGATCCAAAACGCAATCTTTCCCCGCCCACTACGCCCGGCCCAGAGCATGCAGCACGGAGGAATCGCCACCATCACCAGCTTGGCATCCCACGGCCGGTGATACGTAATCAACAGCGTGAAAGCTGTGGCGGCTGCCAGCGCAAGCCAGGCCTTGGGGATCGAAACGCGCGTCCTCAGTGTCCAAATCGACCACACCACCAAAAGTGTCCCGCATATCAGGTAAGTCGCGAAGTTATAAAAGTCCGGGTCATCCCGGAAAATGCTGATCGCCGCCTGGAGATCGACAACCGTGTAAACGGAACGGCCTG
>CAZVYV010000034.1:0-16810 GCA_964630985.1 uncultured Occallatibacter sp. | reverse complement strand
GCGGCTTCCAGTCCAGCAGGCGAACCAGCCAGCGCGGTGTGATGGCTCCGAATTGTGGAGCAGTCTTGGTGACATTGGCTAACTGAAATGCTGATTCCTCGCGTAACGAGGCGCGGCTTACTTCCTCAGGCACTGATTGCCTCCTTGTTCGTATCAAGATCCTAACGCATTTGAAGGTGCGATTTTACTGTGCAAATTGTGATTTTATTCAGAAATGAATTTGGCAGAAACGACACGCCGTGCCCCGGTTGCGGACAGGGTCCTCCCCCGAGATTTGGAGGGCCGAGCGGGAATTGAACCCGCGAATACGGAATTTGCAGACCTGCGCGTTTGCCACTTCGCAACCGGCGCTTGAGTGTGATGCACTTCAGTACTTCCGAACGTTCTTGTCCACGCGATCCGACCAGGCGTGAATCCCCCCGGTCAGATTCCACACATGAGTAAAGCCCGCGTTGTGCAGAACCTGCACCGCTTTGGCGCCGCGTGGTCCCATCTTGCAGACGGTTACAATCTTCTGGTTCACATCAAGCTCGTTGACCCTCTTCGCCAATTCCGCAAGCGGAATCAGCTGTCCGCCAATGTTCGAAATCTCGTACTCGGATTCATCGCGAACATCGAGCAGGAAAAGATTCTCACCGGCATCAAGCCGTTGCTTTAGTTCTTCGACGCGAATCTCAGGAACGCTCATTTTCTTTCTCCTAATTTCAACCCAAAATAGAAAACCCACCTGCCAGTTCGATTTCTGGCGGTGGGTCAATAATGAGGTGCCGGCTTGTAACTTACTCTATCCCAGCCATTTCCTCACGCCAGAAGACATGTGCGCGCAACACATCGCTGCGCAACAACACGCTTTGGCCTTCATGGCGGTAAGAGTCTTCACAGGACAAATGTAGCACTTAAGCTGGGGAATGACAACATTGGACGATTATTTGCGGCAAGCTAATTATTCACACCAAAGTTGCAGGCAGTCCGCCGCTTACCCGACTTTCTTCAGCACTAGATGCCGTCTGAATAAACTATGTAGATCCTGTAGAAGATTGAGGCGCGAGATTCCACTGTGTTGAAACGACCCCGAATAAATTCTCGATTCATTCTTGACAGGATTTTGATATCTGATATATTAAGCCCATTATGAGTCACCCGTTCGATCATGCCGCGTTGCTGAATGTGCCCGAGGCCGCGGCGGTTCGATGTCGCCCTTGACTCCCTGTACCGCGGCTGTCGCGGGTTCCAGGTAGAGTCACATCCCTTTCTCTGAAGATCCAATTCTGAACGCAGCCTGTTCGAGCAGGCGAAGAGTGGTGTCTCAGTCCATTTGATATCGCGGCCGGGGAAACCCGCAGTGGTGTATCTGGTTCAGGCAAGGGCAGAAACGACTACCTAAACTTCACCGATAGTCTCTCGTGAACAACTTCGTTCTTCTCTTCGCAACGCGCGTTCTGTGCGGGCTGAAGCAGCTGAGCGTCTTGCAGAGAGCAGACATGCCTCCAGCCGGAAACGAAGAACTGAATTTTGTTCCTGACCTGGATTTTATGGCAGGCCACTGCTTGTACCAAACCGATTGAGGATGACGATGAGAAGATTCCATGCGTTTGTAGTCGCTGTTTTGTTGGCGAGCACGGCTTTTACAGCTCAGGCGAAGCATATTACTTCCCCGGCAGAAGCCTTTGGATTTGAACCTGGTACCGACCGAAAGCTGGCCGATTGGAGCCAACTGGTCGCATATTTTCAAAAGCTGGGCGCCGAATCGAATCGCGTTCACTTCGAGGAAGTTGGTAGAACAACCGAAGGGCGTCCATATATTGCCGTAACAATCTCTTCTCCCGACACAATTGCCCATCTGGACCGTTACAAGGATATTCAGAGCAAGCTGGCTGATCCGCGAATCACGACACCCGATCAGGCAACGCAACTTGAGGCGGAAGACAAGACAGTCATTGTCGTCACGTGCAACATTCATTCGACCGAGATTGCCAGTTCGCAGAGCGCGACAGACTTTGCATACAAATTGGCGACGGGCGATACGCCGGAAATCCGCAACATTCTGAACAACGTCATCGTGGTCCTAATTCCGTCGCAGAACCCTGACGGCGAACAGCTTGTTGTCGATTGGTACAAGAAGTACCTCGGCACGCCCTACGAGGGCAGCAATCCCGTGGTGCTGTGGCACCACTATACGGGCCACGACGATAACCGCGACTGGGCGACCTTTACGCAAGTCGAGACCCGGCTGGCTGTGAAGGTGATCAACGAATGGCATCCGCAGATTCTCTATGACCTTCACCAGCAGGGCGAAGATGCAGCTCGCATCTACCTTCCGCCGTTTGTTGACCCGTTCGATCCGAACATCGATCCGCTTCTCATCGCATCGATTAACGCTCTGGGCACGAACACTGCACTCGAGATTTCGGGCTCCGGCAAGGCCGGCGTTGAGTCGTATGGCGTCTACGACTTCTGGTCCCCATTGAGAGATTACATTGCCTATCACAACGGACTACGCATCCTGACCGAATCGGCGAGCGCCGACATCGCTTCGCCGGTCAATATCCCGTTTGACAAACTTGGCCGCGGCATCGGCTATGACGCCAAAGTTGCCACCTGGAACTTCCCCAACCCATGGAAAGGTGGCGAATGGCATCTCGGCGATATTGTTGCCTATCAGAACGCCGCGTTTTTCTCTATTGCCAATAACGCCGCAGTGTTCCGCGGGCGCTACCTGGCCAACTTCTACCAGTTTGGCGTGGACGCACTGCATCATGCCGATTGGCCCTATGCCTACGTAGTTCCTGCGGATCAGAGCGATCCGGCAACGACGGCGAGGCTAATCAACACGCTGCGCATCGGCGCCGTGGAAGTGGAGCAGACGACCGCCGATTTCGACGCGGGCGGGAATCATTATGGAAAGGGAAGCTACATTGTTCGACTCGCGCAGCCAAACGGGTCCTTCGCGAAGACGCTGCTCGAAATTCAGCACTATCCCAACATCGCCCAATACCCCGGCGGGCCGCTGCAACGGCCATATGACGTGACGGCGCAAACTCTGCCGCTTTTGTTTGGAGTGACCGCAGTCGCAGTCGAAGAGCCATTCAACGCACAAGCGAGCGCGGTGGACCGCGCGACGCCGGAGCCAGGAAACTTCGAGAAGAGCACCAGCGGCAACGGCTATCTCATCAATGACGGCACGAACAGCAGCTTGTATGCGCTCTTCGATCTGCTCAAACAAGGGGTGAACGTTTATCGGCTCACAGGCGGAGGCGCCGAACCGGGGACAATCTACATCCCGGCCCAGAGTGGGATCGACGACAAGCTCGAAGCGCTGGTGAAGAAGTATCCAGTGGAGATTCATGCTTCATCGTCCGCGCCGACCGGCAGCGCTTTGAAGGTGCGGCTGCCGCGAATTGGGCTCTATCAAAGCTGGGTGCCTTCGATGGACGAAGGATGGACGCGCTTCATCTTTGACCAGAATGCCATTCCCTATACGCGAGTGGTGGATGCGGACATTCGCAAAGGCAATTTGAACGATCAATTCGATGTAATCGTCATCCCCGACAACTCCGCTCGCGCCATCACAACGGGACGCGGTGGGTTTGGTGAAGATTCAGGGGGCGAGCCGGCGCCTGCGCAGCCGACCAACGCCGGAGGCCCAGGCCGTGCCGACCACACTGTGCAAGAGAGCCAGAATCGCGGTCCACACATTCCACCGGAGTTTACCGGCGGATTGGGCGACGGCGGCGTGGCCAGCCTCAAGGCGTTCACCGAGAACGGCGGCACGATTGTGACTTTCAACCATGCCTCGCAGGTTTATGCGCACAAGGACTCTGACCCGGTGAGCGACGCCCAAGCTTCTTTCGATCGCAAGGCGTTCTACGTACCCGGATCGATCCTGCAGGTTTCAGTCGACAATACAAACCCGATTGCTTTCGGATCCACACCGACGGTGCCAATCTTCTATGAAAACGGCCCCGTCTTCCATGTGAGCGGCGATGCGATTTCGGTGGCTTCGTTCACGACCGATAAGCCGCTCCTCAGCGGGTGGGTTCAAGGCGGCGAGCTGCTGAAAGGCACATCGGCGATTGCCGAGGAACCGGTCGGCAAAGGACGCCTCGTCTTGTTTGGTTTCCGTCCGCAGTACCGCGCGCAGTCCGAGGTGACCTATAAGTTCCTCTTTAACGCGCTGCTGTATGCCTCTTCGACGCCAGCTGAACATATAACGGAGCTCTCCAGTGGTCAGTAAATCGATAACTCGACAACTCGCTCTTCGCCAAAGTTCCATGCGCATTCTCCGCACGGCTTTCGCGCCCTCCGATCTTGCTGCCCGCTCAGGCGCAGCCATTCTCCCTCGCTGTTGTTGTTGATCGTCCGGTCGACGCACCTGCCATCGGTGTTCCAGCGCGGCGCTGTCTTTCCTCCCAGTTGAGAGTAGACACGCCTCGCCAGGCAGGCCTCATTCCATCCCAATTTCGATTCCACACAAGTGCTTTGCGCGCTTGTTCTCACCGGCCGCCTGACGCCGCGGCCGCACATCCCAAGTTACTCAGGAGGCAGATCATGACGCAGTCACGAATTACTCGCAGATTCTCAAGCGCGGTTCTTTTCCCTGTGCTTCTTGTGCTGTTCCTTGTCCTCTCAAGGAACGGATCAAGCCAGACTTCGGCGGACGGAAGCATCTACGGCCACGTTTCCGACAGTTCCGGCGCGGCACTTACCGGAGTTCAGATCATTGCGCATAGCCCGGCGGTTGGCGGCACATTTAGCGCCATCACCGACAGCACCGGCGACTACCGCCTTAAGGAACTTCCGCCTGACGACAACTACACGCTCGAAGTCGAACAACCGGGTTTCGAGAAGGTGGTTCGGCCCGGCCTCGTTGTGCGTGCCGGCTTGAACGTGACGGTAGACCTCGCGCTCAAGGTTGGGTCACAGGCCCAGACCGTCGAAGTAAACGGAGAAGCTCCACTCCTAGAAACGCAGAGCGCAGAGAATGCCGTGAACCTGAGCGGGGATCTGCTGCGCAGTCTGCCGCTCTCCGGACGGCATGAGTGGTCAGACGTGCTGCAAATTACACCCGGAATTATCAGCGCATCGAGCGATGCCGAAGGCGGCCAGACTTACTTCCTGCGCGGCTCTGAAAACGAGAATCACGCTACGTTGGTGGATGGCATGGACATCGGCAGCTTTGAGCAGAACTGGCCCTCCAACACCATTAGCATCGGTAATGAAGCGCTGGGCGATATCCAGATCAAAACCGGAGCCAACGACGCTTCCTCGCCCGCAGCGATGGGAATGGTGATCAACATGGCTAGCCCCACGGGAAGCGACCAGTTCCACGGCGCACTTGTTTACCTGCTTGGGCCAACGTCGTGGAATGCGAATAACTCACCCGGCGGCACCACTGCGTCCACTCAGGTACAACAGCCGGACTTCTCATTGGGAGGTCCCATCAAAAGGAACCATGCATGGTTTTTCTTTTCGGGGCGCTACATCTACCGCAATGAGGGAATCAGTCAGACCGGCGCGCAGCTTGGCGATCTATCAGCATTCGTTTCCGGCTTCAAGGCTTTTCCAAATCATTCCCGCGGATTCGTCTACCTCGGCAATGCCACAGCGCAACTCAACGAACGCAACAGGCTGACGTTTCTTGTGCAACACGATAGCCGCGAGCAGGACTCCAACTATCAGTGGTACGCGGGGAACTACGCAATTAACCAATATGGCGGCGGGGCTTATGGCGTGCGGCTGATCTCGCAGTGGACCCCGAAGCTGGCTACGCGCTTCCTGGCTGCCTACAACAACAAAGGCGTGAACCCCACGGTGAGTTCCGCCGGCGGCGTCGGGCCAAACCCGGAGCTGGATATCTACACCACCTCGACGACCTCCGCCGGCACGGTGGTTGGACAGGGATCGTCGCTTGCGACGCTCAATAATTTGCAGTCGGTCAGCCTGAATCCGGCCAGCAAGCCGGAAATCAGCGGCGATCTTACTTACTACGTCTCCAGAGCGTGGGGCTCGCATGAACTCGAAACGGGCTTCTATCTTCAGCCACACGAAAGCAGCAAGGTAACTACGTATTATGCCAGCGGCGGCACGTTAGTCCAGGAAAATGCGGCTCTCAATAATGCTTCCGATCCAGCAGCTGGTTACACCATCTTTTCCAAGGAATCGGTCAGCGCGCCCAGCGTTCTCAGCAGCTACATAGTGGCGAACGACTACGCGTGGTACATTCAGGACCACTGGCGTCCAACCTCGCGCCTTTCAATTACTGCTGGTCTTCGTCCCGACTGGGTCCTGGGCAGAGACGCACAATTCAAGGTCACTACGCAGCATTCCTGGAACTATGCTCCGCGCATAGGCGCGGATTACGTGCTGACAAAAGACCAGACGAATATCATCCGCGCCAGCTGGTCGAAAATAACTGACATTACAAACGCCAGCTACCTGGGAACGGCAGGCACGAGCACACTGACGACGACCAACCAGTATCTGGAAAATGGCAACTGGGTCACCTTTGTTACTCCGGGAAGCACCGCGATCACCCCCGGCAAGACATTCGACCCGAACCGTCACCAGGGATATGTGCGTGAGTGGTCGGTTGGTTATCAGAAGCAGTTGCCTGGCGAGCTGGTCCTGGAAGCCAACTACATCGAGCGCGAATACCGGGATCGCCCCGCCGAATACGATACAAATCAGATTTACACGACAACTTCTTCCGGAACGGTCTGGTCAGGGCTTGTAAATCCTGCGCTGAATAACACCTATTATGTGACCAACGATAAGTGGAACTGGTTTGTGTATCAGGGAATCGAGTTTACCGCCAGTAAACAAACCTCCAAGGTGCGGTTCTTCGGCACCTACAGCTACTCACCCGATCATCTTGCCGGCACTTGGCAGCCGCAGGACCCTGCCGCAATCATTCAACCCAACGCGTTTGCCAACAACGCCGGCATAGGTTCTGTGCGCGGCTTTGTCACGAACGACTTTACCGGCGACACACGTAACCGCATGTGGCAGCGCAATCAACTGCGCAGCGGATTCAATTGGAGCGCGCCGTTCAAGATTCGCGCGTCGACAAGTTTTACAGCGCAGTCGGCCACGCCGGGCGGCCCGGTGATTACTACGCTCTCAGCCCTGGGGGAAACCTACACCGGGCAGTTCGGACCTGCGACGGAATCGGTTACATACAACGGATCTACGCGCACCGTCTCCAATCCTCTTGCTGAAACCTATCGGTTTGCGTACGCAAATCGCGGCACCGGCCAGATCTGGTGCCCTTGGCTGATTCAATGGGATGCTCTCGCTGGACGCGAGTTCCGCTTCACAGACCGGCAGGCAGTTCAGGTCGATCTGGATCTCTATAACATCCTGAACGGCGGGGCAGCACAGCAGTTTGTCAACGGAAACAATATCTCGTCGAGCACTTTTGGGTCACTGCAGAACATTCAACTTCCGCGGTCGGCTCAATTCTCCGTTCGCTACAGCTTCTAGCCAACCAAGCAGAGGGGAGCGACTTCCACATCGAGTCACTCCCTTTCTGCTTTCATTCGCAACGCCGCAGAAGTCACTTGCGCAGCAAGCTAGGTGAGCCGCGGGCGCACCAAGCAGTCAAGGAAGTCTTTCACATTCAACTCCGAAATCTCGAGGATAACCAAGCTATGATCTCGCTACGTCGTTTGCTTCCTGCTCTGGCAATCCCCGCGCTGCTCTCGCTTGTAATGCGGCCGGTTTCTTCCTTCGCACAACCCGGAGCACGCCTCACGCTCCAGGATATTCTTGAACCCGAGGGCATCGGGGCCACTGCGCTTTCTCCGGACGGCAAAACCCTAGCTCTCACACGCAGCGGGCAGATCGATCTTCTCCCGGCAGAGGGAGGCTGGCCTGTCACGCTCACCAGCACACAGGGAGGCAAGTCCGGTCTCGCCTGGTCGCCCGACGGCAAGCAGCTCGCTTTCGTCAGTCAGGGCAGCATATGGGTCGTCTCGGTTTCCGGTGGCGCGCCGCGCCGGCTGACTGAAGCACCTGCGGGCTCCGGCGACCCACGGCAAGCAACGGACCGCGCGCCGAGGTGGTCGCCTAAGGGGCGCTGGATTCTTTTCGAGAGCGGACGTCGCGGCATCGGCAGCCTGCTTGTGGTTTCCTCAGATGGCGAATCCACAAGTTTCCTCACCGGACCACATGATCAAGCGGGCGATGCGCGCTGGTCGCCCGCCGGCGATGCCATCGTTTACGTGACGCGCTCGAAGGAGTATTTTAGCGGCCGGCTTAACCTTATTCACTTCGACGCCAATTCGGGCCAGCATATTGGCGAGCCCGTAATCCTCTTTACGGCGCCCACCGATCGAGGCGGCGGATGGTCTATCCACGGCACCGAGTGGTCACCCGATGGACATCAACTCGTCACCGTATTGCAGAACTCCGGCTGGAATCATCTTTATCTACTCTCTCCCGATGGTGGAGACCCGAAGCAGATTACCGATGGGTCTTTTGAAGACGAAGCTCCGTTGTTCTCGCCGGATGGCAAAAGCATCGCCTTTATCTCCAACCGCGGTTTGCTCGAGGCGACAAACCTCTGGACCGTCCCTGCGCAGGGTGGCGAGGCGCGCCAGGTCGCGAAGTTTGACGTGCCGGGCATTGTTTCCGATGCGCAGTGGGCCCCGGATTCAGAGCGCATCTATTTCACTCGTCAGTCGCCGCTGGAGGCATCGGATCTTTTTGTCGCGGAGATTGGCTCGGCCGTGCCGCCAAAACAGATCACACAGACCACGTCGAAGAACTACGAAGCTTCGGCGCAGGTGCCTGATCGCATTACCTGGCAGTCGAAAGATGGCAAACAGATTGTAGGTTTGCTCTATAAGCCGAAAGGCGCCTCAGCGGGTGCGAAGCTGCCTCTCGTCGTCTGGGTACACGGCGGCCCGGAGGGCCAGGATGTTTACCGCACCGACGGATGGGCACAGTTCCTCGCGCAGTCCGGCTATCTGGTCCTGGAGGTGAATTATCGCGGGAGCACGGGCTATGGCGAGGCTTTCCGAAACCTGAACGTCGAGGACTCGAATGGAGGCGAGGTTGACGACGTTGCGACCGGCGCTCAGTATCTTGTCTCGCAAGGCTTGGCCGACCCGGCGCGACTGGCTATCGGCGGCGGCAGTCATGGCGGCACGATGACTGCCTACATGGTCGTGCACTACCCGGATCTTTTCGCCGCAGCCATCGAGCTCTATGGCGTCGTGGATCGCGACCTTTTCGTGCAACGCACCAATCCTGACTCCTCCATCCGCTGGATGATGAAGATGGGTGGCTCCCCTGACCAGAAACCAGAAGTCTACAAACGCGCCAACGTCCTTCTACAGGTCGAGAAGATCAAGACGCCTCTGCTGGTTATGCACGGTGAAGACGACCCACAAGTGCCCCCGGCAAACTCAGCGGAGTTCGTCGATGCCCTGCGCGAACACCATAAGACCGTTTTCTACTTTACTTATCCCCACGAGCTTCACGGCTTTGCACAGCCTGCGCACAGGCTTGATGCATGGCGCAAGCAGCTCGCCTTCCTGGAACACTACATCAACCCCCGCTATGGAACCACAACCACTTCGACCGAAGAGGTGGCCTTCCCGCCTTCCGAAAAAGAAGAGGCCAATTCCCACAACCAGGAATAGAAGAATCCCGGGGCGAGCGCCCGCTACCTGGGCGCGCGCCGCGTCTGCATCGAGTCGAGGAGCCGCTTGCGCACCAGGGAAATGTGACTTTGCATTGCATTCTGAGCGGCCGTTCGGTCACCCTGTTCGAGTGCATCCAGAATCGCCTTGTGAGCGCTGGGCGCGGTCGACGCAGAAAGATGATAGGTTTTTCTCCGGCAAAGCCAGAGCTGGTTCTGTATGTTGGTCAGCGTGCGGCAGAGTTCGGCATTACCTGAAGCGGAGGCAATCAGGCCGTGAAACCTCGTATCTTCCTCGATGTGACCGAGCCGGTCGCCCGTCTTCAGCAGTTTGCGAGTGCGTGCGATGCTTTGGCGCAAACTCTTGATCAGAGCGGGTGCGATCACGGCAGTGCCGACTGCGTACACCTCGAGAGCCTCGCGAAGACCGTAGAGGTCCATAACCTCCTGAAAGGAGAAGCTTCGCACATAAGCGCCGCGCCGCGCTTCTATCCGGATTAGGCCCTCAGTCAGAAGGCTGTTGAGTGCTTCGCGTACAGGAGACTTGCTGATGCCGAGCTGGCGGGACAGGCCCTCTTCGGTGAGGCGGGTTCGCTCATCGAGGTCCTCGTGAAGGATATAGTTCTTGATGCTGTTGTATGCGAGCCCGGTGAGATTCTGCGGGGGAGCCAACCGTTTCATGGAATCCATCATGCCTTTTGTCATTCTAACCAGCTTTAGCCATGTAACATTTCAGATATCAGATTGCGTAGAGGTTTCATGCCTGCCATCGCCTATTTCGAATGCTCGCGCTGCCATGCGCATCTCGCCGCCACAGTTCCACAATCCGTCTGCACAGAGTGCCTCGATCAGCCTGCCGGCGCGCTCTATGTGCGCTACGACCTCTCGAATGCGCGCGGTTTGGCAACCAGAGACGCACTGGGAGAAAATTCGGGCTCACCCTGGGCCGGAATGTGGCGCTACCGTTCCGTGCTTCCGGATGCGACGCCGGTTACGCTTGGCGAGGGATGGACGCCGATGCTCCTCAGCAGGCGCTTCCCCGGCGCCTTTATCAAAGAGGAGGGCGCGAATCCCACGGGAACGTTCAAGGCCCGCGGGCTGGCGCTTGCGGTGACCATGGCGCGCCACTATGGGCTGAGCAAACTGGCCATTCCCTCGGCGGGCAACGCAGCCGGAGCGCTTGCGGCATACGCGGCGGCGGCCGGGATCGAAGCGCACATTTTCATGCCGCGAGACGTGCCCTTCGCGAACTACGTTGAAGCTGTGGCCTACGGCGCCAATGTGACGCTCGTTGACGGACTCATTTCGGATTGCGCGCGCATTGTGAAAGAACGCAGCCAGGCTGAGGGCTGGTTCGACGTCTCAACGCTTAAGGAGCCATTCCGCGTGGAAGGCAAGAAAACCATGGGCTACGAACTCGTAGAACAACTCGGGTGGGAGTACCCCGACGCAGTGTTTTATCCCACGGGCGGCGGCGTAGGCATGATCGGGATGTGGAAAGCCTTCGAAGAAATGGAACAACTCGGATGGGTCAAGCCGGGTAAGCGGCCTAAGATGATCGCTGTGCAGGCCGCCGGCTGTGCTCCCGTGACAAAGGCATTCGAGGCGGGAAACTCATCCAGCCAGATTTGGCAAAACGCGGCAACCTTCGCAGCGGGTTTACGCGTCCCGAAGCCCTATGGAGACTACATCCTCCTCGAGATTCTCCGCGCATCCGGTGGGGTTTCGCTTGCCGTAACTGACAGCGAAATCCTGGATTCGATTTTGGACTGGGCGCGCAACGAAGGAATCTTCCTTTCGCCGGAGGGAGCCACCGTCACCGCCGCATATGACAAGTTGCTCGGCAGCGGGTTCCTGAAAAAAACCAATCGCGTGGTGCTCTTCAATACCGGATCGGGACTCAAATACACCGACGTCACGGCCGCTGCTATGGGCCTCGAGCGTCCCGCACACGAAGTCCAGCCCGTCTGAAGCCGCGATCATCGCCGCAACGAGAAAGAGTTTCGCGCATCGAGAGCCGGTAAACGTCCAAAAGGGTGAAGCATCCATGAGCAGCAGCGCACCTGCTGAACCGCCGGCAATCGCAACGCCCCGGACGACGCGTAATTGGCTCGTCGCCGTTCTGGCCGTATCGGCAGTTGCGTTATGGTGCACGGGCGCGGCGGCCTTGTGGGCAGGCCACACTTACTCGGGGATTGTCCTGCGCGGTTTGGCGCTGTTGCTGGCTGCGATTCTCCTTCTGCGCAAACCCTCTCTGCTTGCATGGACTTTTTTCTTCATGCTTGCCGGTGTCGAGGTTGGCCTTGATTTTCCGCGCATCGCCGCGCAGTCACAGCTTCCCGGCGACTTATTCCTTCGTTTGGTTCGCATGGCTGTGGCGCCCCTGATTCTTACCAGCATTCCCGCGGGTATCGCGGCTCATGACCATTTACGATCAGTGGGCCGTGTTGCCCTGAAGGCGATCATCTTCTTCGAAGTTGTTACCACGGCCGGCCTGATCATCGGGTCGGTCACCGAGTCCATCTCCGGAGCCGGATGGGGCATCGCACTTCACCTTCAGTCCGCATCGCCCACGTTGGCATCGCAGCAGGGGCCCCATGGCTGGCAGCAAACGTTTCTGAACATCTTCCCAGAAAACATAGCTCAGGCGATTGCGGAAAACCAGCTCTTGCAGATTGTGGTTTTCGCGCTGCTCTTTGGAATTGCTCTTGCCTCGCTACCCCAAAAGAATCGCGCTCCACTCGTGAATCTCTTGCAAGGGGTCGCCGACACGATTTTTCAAATGGTTCGCATCCTCATGTACCTGGCGCCGCTCGCAGCCGGCTCCGCAATGGCATTTACGGTGGGAAGAATGGGGCTGGCAGCGCTTGTTCCACTGGCCAAACTCGTCCTCACCTGCTACATCGCATTGCTTGTTTTCACCCTTCTCGTCTTGCTCCCGGCTCTCTTCATTTTCCGCGTGCCGATCAGGAGATTCAGTTTGGCTGCTGGCGAGCCGGTGGCCATTGGTTTTGCCACAACCACCTCGGAAGCCGCCCTGCCCCTGGCTATGGAACGGATGGAGGAGTTCGGCGTTCCACGGTGGATCGCTTCGTTCGTAATCCCCCTGGGCTACAGCTTTAATATGTGCGGTTCAAGTGTGTACATTTCTCTGGCTGCGGTCTTTGCCGCCCAAGCCGCGGGAATCCATCTAACGCTCGGGCAGCAGGTGGTGATGCTGGGGACGCTCGCATTAGCCAGCAAGGGAATGGCGGGCGTACCGCGGGCGGTCTTTGTGATCCTGCTGGCCACTGCGAGCAGCGTTCATCTTCCAACGGAACCCATTCTGATGATTCTGGGAGTCGATACGATCATGGACATGGGAAGAACTGCCGTAAACGTCCTAGGAAACTGCGCTGCCAGCGCAGTGATCGCGCGGTCTGAGGACAAACTTGTCTTTTCCCGCGCTTCGAACTTTGGCGAATGATCTTTATGGTTTTTGTCCAAGGAGCTCAACCGCTTGAATCAGCGATCGGTTCCTTTCGAATCGCGGTCCCTGCTCCTGTTCGCGGCAAATCCGATCTGCGCAGCAAAACAAGTCTTTAGCCTCTGTTGGTATCCCCCAAGCAAAGACAAGCAGTCTGTAGGAATCTTTCTTCATAGGAGTGCATTGTAGGAATGGTGCGTGCCCTCGGAAGGCACCTCCTTTGTTCGAGTTCGGCGCGGGCTCGACTCAAAAAGTGAGCATCCCCCAAGCATTTATTGAGCATGGGGGATCAAAAATTGCGCATTCACCAGTCTTCTCTCTTGTCTATGTCATTCAAGATGAAATTCGTGTCGGCTTTGTCACTTCCGGCGCGCGAGGCTCTACTATATTGGCACCAAAACCGAAAGCGATTTCCGCACTCTCGCGAGCAGTCGAAATGGTGACGGGCTGAGCGGTGACGCTCAGGCTCGGCTCTCTGCGAGCCGAACTCTTCCTTCGGTACGGTAAGATTGCGGTCGAATCACCTGGCCAGGGCTGGTGCGTTTCTGGGTCACACAATTCGAATGTAAATCCGTCGGCGCCACGCGGGCGCACCTGCACTAGCCCCATCTGGACGAGCTGTAGTCGCGCAGCCTTTAGTGCGTTCCGGGAACCCCCGATTTGGCTCTGAAGCTGCGCCACAGTCCGGGTCAGCCTTCTCTTTCGATGCCGCTCTGAATCATGCCACAGAAGGACGTAGAGCTTGAGGGCCATTCCACGAATCTCGGAAAGCTTCCCCTTTCTGACAAAGGAGGGAGGGATTCCGAAAGAACTGGGTATCATGACTGTCATTTTTTGAATTCAGATATTGCATCCCGCGTAGAGCCACGATCTCCCGCGCGGCAGTGGCTAATGATGCGATAGGCATACGCAACTGGTCCAGACAATCGTCACCGACCTACTTGCCCTGGAGAGCAAGCAATCGAGCATCCTCGCATGAGACACTGCCGCCGCAGCTGGCCTCTGCGTAATGCCTGCGATTTGGCCAGCGAGATCGAGAACCACAGTCACCAGCCTGGCCTGCCCGGCAAATCTTGTACCAGTGGGAATGAGACAAACTGGTATGAGAGGAGCTTGGCATGGCACGAGGGAAGAAGCACACTTCGGAGCAGATCGTTGGTCTTCTTCGGCAGGTTGAAGTGGGAGTTGCGAACGGGAAGACGACGCCGGCTGCGTGTCGCGAGGGCGGGATCACTGAGCAGACTTATTACCGCTGGCGGAAAGAGTTCGGCGGGCTGCAAGTAGACCAGTCGCGTCGGCTGAAGGAGCTTGAGCAGGAGAACGCGAAGCTGAAGCGTTTGGAAGCAGAGCTGAGCCTGGACAAGCTGGTGTTGAAGGACATCGCCTCGGGAAACTTCTAAGCCCGGATCGGCGGCATTGTGCGGTAGGCCATGCCTGTGAGCATGGAATAAGCGAGCGACATGCGCGCCAGCTGGTGAATCAGCCACGTGGCACGCAGCGCTACCGTCCGACACAGCGTGACGACGAAGATGCACTGACCCGGGCCATCATCACGCTGGCCAGTCAATACGGCCGCTACGGTTACCGACGAATCACTGTGGAGCTGCAAACGACAGGCTGGAGAATCGGCAAGGACCGGGTCGAACGCATCTGGCGCCGCGAAGGGCTGAAGGTCCCCCAGAAGCAGAAGCCGCGAGGCCGGCTGTGGCGCAACGACGGTGCGTGCGGCTGCGGCCGGAGCGGCGCAATCACGCCTGGTCGTATGACTTGGTCAGCACATTTACCCACGATGGAAGGACGGTGCGGATGCTGAACCTCATCGATGAGTTCACGCGGGAGTGCTTGGCGATCCGCCCCCAGCGCAGGCTCAACAGTCGGAACGTGATCGAGGTCCTGGCCGATGCTATGGTGCAACACGGCATTCCGGAGCACATTCGTTCCGACAATGGCGCCGAGTTCGTAGCCAAGGATCTGAGCAGGTGGTTGGCTGCAACAGGAGCAAAGACGCTGTACATCGAACCCGGCTCTCCATGGGAGAACGGCTACTGCGAGAGCTTCAACTCTAAACTTCGCGATGAGTTCCTGAACGGCGAGATCTTCTACTCCCTGAAGGAAGTACAGGTTCTGGCAGAACGGTGGCGCATCTACTACAACACTAGGAGGCCACACTTATCGCTAGGATACAAACCACCGGCACCGGCTGCACCACTGGCCGAAGCAAATGCGGGGCGTGGAAAAGTGGAAAGCACAGAACGCTTACCACTTCTCCACCCCCACGACTGCGGCTATCGGACTAACTCAATAACTGCGCTACACTAACAATCTCGCTGGTACAAAAGATCGGGCAGGCCACATCGCGATCGACGGCGTCGCCTTCAAGATTGCCTTCGAGCGATTTGCCATGAAGCTTGATGTGCTCAACCGTGACGGGCTTTGCGCCAGGGACGGCGTCGGGAACGTTCGTCTGCGCCTGCGCCGCGAGCATCGATCCGGGCGCGATGGCCAATGTATTTGCGCACACAATGAGAAGTTTCTTCGAATTCATCTGGACCCTCGCAAAAACGCGGCTACTGCATGGGATATGAATAGATGTTTACGCTAAAGGGGCGCACGGTAATGATGTCGGGCAATGCGCCGAGCGTCTGTTCTTCGACCTGAACTTCTGGCTTCTTGTCGACTTGAACCATTGCGTCGATGGAATCAGGGGCCATGCGCCACAATTTGCCTGTACTGGCGAGCTTCGCTCCCTTGATCGTGATCCTGATGCTCTGTTCGGAGTCCGAGGGATTGAGCACAGCTATGGCAAGGGTCTTGCGGTCTTCGCTCAACGTAGCACTCAGATCGAGCGGATACGTATCGCTGCCGGGGTTGACGGCCGGCTGGTCACCGCCAGGAGGAAAAGTCGGCTTCGGCTGCGGTGAGTCTCCGGTTACGTCGACAGGGATGGTGCCGAAGTGATCGCGGTACATCTTGAAGAGCATTCCGGTAGGATTGAGAACGGCTTCGGTACGGTTGGAACTCATCATCGCGGTTGCGAATGTGAAAGCGCCCAATTGGAAGATATCGGAGTGACGGAACATCTCGTGGAAGGCCCACGCGTACGCAGGGACAACTTTGTAGGAGTCGCGGTTGCCGCCGAAATAAGCCCACTCGTCGATGGCGATAGGAACCGGCTTTGCGCGGAAGGCGGGAATGCGCTTGAGGTATTCCTGATAATGCTCATATTTCGCGCGGACCTGGACAGCCGGCGCGCGTTCCCACTCGATGAGCGACAAAGGAGGATTGATCGGGACCTTCTTCTGCAGCTTGATGTCGGTATGCTCGGTGCCGGACGCGTAGTAGTGCTCGCTCACCATGTCAATGTTGTCGAGGCAGTTGAGGAGCATCTGACCAGTCCAGTCGGCTCCCGAAAGATAGTCGGGAACATATTGGCCGTTGATTCGTCTCGCCTGGTCCGCGCCCTCCATCACGTCGGGCATGGCGCCGCCTGCGATGAGCTTGATGGAGGGATCAACCTCCCGCATTTCCATGGCGAAGAGGTTGTGCTTCAACTCAAACTGCGGAAGCGACATGGAGCCCATCTGGTAATCGCCCCATGGCTCGTTGCCAACTCCCCAGAGCTTTACATGATAGGGCTCGGGATGGCCGTTCTCGGCGCGCCATTTGCCCATGGGAGTGGTGACGGCGCCGTTTGTGTA
>CAZVYV010000033.1:0-16924 GCA_964630985.1 uncultured Occallatibacter sp. | reverse complement strand
ATATTTTGGCGATTGAAGACAAGTTCGAAGAGGACGTGCATGGTCTGATCGAGACCGGCAAGGAGAAGGGCTATCTCACCTACGGCGAAGTGAACGACGCACTGCCGGATGAGATTGGTTCTCCTGACGATCTGGACGATCTGATCACGACGATTGGAACGCAGGGCATTGACCTGCTCGACACTCCGAAATTCCCGGGCGACAAGGACTTTGAGCTGGAGGAAGGCGAGGACGTCGAGCTCGATCTGACGCCGGGAACGCTCGAGAAAACGAACGACCCAGTGCGCATGTATCTGCGCGAGATGGGAACCGTGCCTCTGTTGACGCGCGAGGGCGAAGTGGAAATTGCCAAGCGCATCGAGCGCGGACAAAACCGTGTGCTCAAGGCGATTTCGCGTTCGCCGATCGTGATTCGCGAAGTGGCGGCGCTGGGCGAAGACCTGAAGCGCGGCGTGCGCAACGTAAAAGAAGTTGTGATCTTCGACGAGGAGGAGCTTACCGAAGAGGTGGTGCTGACCCGCGTGAAAGCCACCGTAGCGAAGACGGACACGTTGGTGAAGCACCAGAAGAAAGTTGCCCAGATTGAAGAGAAACAAGCTGCGATCTCGCCGGGCAACAAAGCGAAGCTGAAAGAGTCGCGGCGGCTCCGCTGGGCGGTCGGCCGTGAGAAAGTGCTCATTTCGCGCATTGTGCGCGAGCTGAAATACACAGCGCTGGAGCGCAAGCGCCTGCTGGACAAGGTCAACAAGACCGTGGACACCATGCGCACGCTGGAGCGCCAGATTCGCTCGCTGGAGCAGAAGTACGAAGCCTCGAAGAGCGAGGACATGAAGAAGGAGTACCGGCGTCAGCAGAAGAATTGCCGGACCGACCTGGAGAAGATCGAAGGCGACGCGGGCGTGTCGATTGTGGAGCTGAAGCGAACGCAGCGCGAGATGATCCAGGGCGACATGGACGCCGAACAGGCAAAGCGCGAGCTGATCGAGGCTAACCTGCGGCTCGTAGTGTCGATCGCTAAGAAGTACACCAACCGCGGGCTGCAATTCCTCGACCTGATTCAGGAGGGCAACATCGGCCTGATGAAGGCAGTGGACAAGTTCGAATACCGGCGCGGCTACAAGTTCTCGACGTATGCAACGTGGTGGATCCGGCAGGCGATTACGAGGGCCATTGCCGACCAGGCGCGGACCATTCGTATACCTGTTCACATGATCGAGACGATCAACAAGCTGATCCGCACCAGCCGTCAGCTGGTCCAGGAACTCGGGCGCGAACCTTCGAGCGAGGAGATTGCGCGGCGCATGGACATTCCGGTAGCCAAGGTGCGCAAGGTGCTGAAGATCGCGCAGGAGCCTATCTCGCTGGAAACGCCAATTGGCGAAGAAGAGGACTCGCACCTTGGCGACTTCATCGAAGATCGTCAGGCGGTTTCACCTTCGGAGGCAGTGATCGGTGTGAATCTGAAGGAATACACGTCGCAAGTGCTGCGCACATTGACGCCGCGCGAAGAGCGGGTAATCAAGATGCGCTTTGGGCTTGAAGATGGCAGTGAGCACACGCTGGAAGAAGTGGGACAGAGCTTCCAGGTAACGCGCGAACGCATCCGGCAGATTGAAGCGAAGGCGCTGCGCAAGCTGCGGCATCCGAGCCGTAGCCGCAAGCTGAAGGCGTTTGTCGAGGGCGTGAAAGAGATGTAGCCACTGGCTGGAATTCAGCCATTATGGGCCGTAGCTTTTAAATGAAGCTGCGGCCTTTTTGCGTGCGCCGATCAGGATAGTGAGTCTGTGGATGAGGCTCTGCTAAGACCGCTATTTGCTCAGATATAATCGCGCTTTGACTTCAGCGCGGCGAAACCTCGCTGTCAGAGCGATCGAAATCAATCGTCTGATGCGAGTTGTTTCGCCGCCAAAAGGCGAATTAAGGCATGAAAGACATGACAAGGCGACAGTTCGGCAAGACGGTGGCCGCGACTGCCGCGCTGGCGAACATTGCCACTCCCAAGAACTCTTCAGGCCAATCGACGGTAGCGCAGAACCTTGAATTCCCAAAGGGATTCGTGTGGGGCTGCGCCACGGCTGCATACCAGATTGAAGGCGCGGCGAAAGAGGACGGACGCAAGCCATCGATCTGGGACATATTTGCGCACACGCCGGGCAAGGTGCGCAACGACGATACGGGCGATGTAGCTGACGATTCGTATCACTTGTACAAAGAGGACACGCGCCTGCTGAAGAATCTTGGCGTGGGAGCATACCGGCTATCGATTTCCTGGCCGCGCATCTTTCCTGACGGCACCGGGCAGCCTAATCCTTTGGGGCTGGATCATTACAAACGCGTTTTGGATGAGCTGCTGGCGAACGGAATTACACCTTACGTCACGCTCTTTCATTGGGATCTTCCCGCCGCGCTTGAGGGTGGTTGGCAGTCGCGCGACACAGCGAAAGCATTTGCCGACTACGCGGGTTACGTGGCTGGGCAACTCTCTGACCGCGTGCACCATTTCATGACCATCAACGAGTTTGATTCCTTCACCAACCTTGGATACAAGGCGGGCATTTTTGCCCCAGGACTGAAGCTACCTGCAGCCGAGGCAAACCAGGTGAGGCACAACGCCGTACTCGCGCACGGACTCGGTGTCGAGGCAATCCGCGCCAACGCGCCGGCGGCGAAAGTTGGTCTTGCCGAGAATCCGACGTCGTTTGTGCCCGTGATTGAGGACGAAGAAAACATTGCGGCGGCTCGGAGGGCAACGCGCGAGGAGAACGCCGCATTCTTGACTGCGGTGTTGGAAGGGAAATACACCGAGAGCTACCTGGAGCGCGAAGGAGCGAATGCGCCGCGCGTCGCTGCTGGCGATATGCAAGCCATCGGGAGCAAAGTCGACTTTCTCGGCTTGAATGTGTACGCGCCGAATTATGTGCGGGCGGACGATTCGCCGCGGGGGTACGCGATTGTTCCCCGACAGACTTCGTATCCGCACATGGCTTCTCCGTGGATCGCGGTCGGTCCAGAGGTGTTGTATTGGGCGGTGCGCAACGTTTGCGAACTGTGGCATCCGCGGGAGATTTACATCACTGAAAACGGATGTTCTGCCGACGATGTGGTGACGGCAGACGGGCGGATTGAAGACACCGATCGTGTGATGTACCTGCGCAACCACCTGACACATCTGCACCGCGCAGCGACGGAAGGATTCCCTGTGAAGGGCTACTTCCTGTGGAGTTTGCTGGATAACTTCGAATGGGCCGACGGATACAGTAAACGCTTTGGGATTCATTACGTGGATTTCAAGACGGAGAAGCGCACGCCGAAGCTGAGCGCGGGGTGGTATCGCGAAGCGATTCGACGGAATGCCGTGGTGTAGCGCTGGTTTTTTCTAGTCGCTCCTATTTGTTGACGTGCCTTAGAAGGAAGTCAGCCATGATGTGACTCGCCTCGACTGATTCGGGCAATTGCGCGTTGTACCAAAAAGCGTGAGGCATTGCGTCGAATACCACGAGCTGGGAATCAACTCCGGCGCGAAGAAAAGCCCGGTGCAGGTTTACAGTGCCGCTCATCAGGGCGTCGCGCTCGCCTGTGACGAAGAGCGTAGGCGGCAGACCGTGCAGGTCAGCATAGATCGGCGAAAGCTCCGGATCTTTCGGATCGGTGTTGCCAATATAGTAGGGATCATGCGGGCCGGGCGCCGGCGGATCGAGATGTCCAGCGAAGCCACGTAGAGTGTAGATGGAAGCAGAATCTCCAGCGCGCGCGAAGTCGCCGATCCCACTGAAGATGCCCAAAGCAGCCGGCATAGGCAAGCCCAATTGCTTCAGTTTCACGGCCACTTCACCGGTCATGATGGCTCCCGCCGAAGTTCCGTAGATAACGATGTGCGCGGGTTTATATGTCTTCAACAGCTCTTTGTAGACAGCGATCGCGTCATCGACGCCCGCGGGAAATGGGTTTTCCGGCGCAAGGCGATAGAGCACTGCCACAACTTTGACTTGGGCATAGCTGGCGATGGGAATGGATTCGCTGTACGAACCGGAATCGGAGTTGAAGCCGCCGCCATGCAGGTTCACAAAGACTTTATCTTGATTAGCCGCTGGTATCTCAGGCGGGGTGACAATGTGCACAGGAACTCCGGCGATTTTGTCCTCGACAATCTGATTTGGGCAGAGTTGAGTCCAGGCAACGCGCGCCTGGGCCGTGTACGCGTCCGTTCGTGCACGGCGCCCGGCGAGAGATTCCGGCGGCCCTTGATCTGGGGCGGCCTGACCCAGCCATTGCTGCGCTTCAGAGCTGATCGTGGCCGGTACCGGGACAACGCGTGTCACATGAGCTGTTCCCTGCGCGTCGATGTAGCTTGTGTCGCTGTTGGGCGCCTGCGATGCAGTGGTCGGCGCGGATTGCTGTGCGGCGAGAGACACCGCTATCAGGAGAACAACGACGGGGGCAGTACGGAGTCCAGAATTCATGGGCGCAGATCCTTCCAGGGAGTTGCCGACAGATACGGATTCTGTCACGAGAGGCCGATTAACGTCCAGCACGCTTGGAGGCGATCCCAGAGCTTCGGCTTGTTGAAAAGGCACATCGATCGCAGCCGCAGATGCAGCGCGAAGCTTGCAGCCTTCAGTTGGTTTTTCGGTGGTCATTCTGACGGGGCAGGGAGCGCAGTGCGCGCTCCCCTTTACCCGATATTGATTTGCGTTTTGTATCAATGCGGTAAGACAAGCAAGTCGGCTGCCAACAATTTTTCCGTGAGCCGGTCCAGGGCCAAAGGAACTTTGTAGCCAATTGTCCTCATGCCTAAGCCAAGTATCATTGCGGTTTCTTCCTGCGTGTAGTCCTGAAGCACGACTCTGCTCAGGAGTTCCCGATCGAGGCTATTGAGCTGGCTCAGGCAGTTCTCGATATCGAGTACGAAGATGACTGCGTCTTCGAAGGTTCGAATGGGCCGACTGGAGGCCCAACCCCGCCCCACGGAATCGCCCAGAATTGAAGGTGCCCTGCCCACCTGCGTGGACGCATAAAGATAACGGCGAAGCAAGCTCTCCGTGTGTTTCCTGTAGAACGCCAGGTTGGCGAGAGGCTTGTATCCGTGTTTCTCAAGCCCTAATTGCTGACGTTCTGCGGTTTGTCGTTTCGTTCTCCTTTGCTCGATTTGTCCAGCTGCCTCAGCGGCGCTGGGCTCCCATTCCATTGGCAACTGAAAGGCTGCGCTCATTGCACACCCCCTGCCGCCTCAGCCACCGCCCAAACTTTGGAAAGTTGCGTGAGACGCGGACGTCCGCGCGGCCTGCGACTTCCCGGCGATGGAAAATCTTTCAGTTTGGATTCACATTCCTTGCAATAAACAGTCCCTTGAGCCTGGCCCCGAAACCAAAGGCAACCACACCCTTCGCAAATTTTCAATTGAACGCGCACTTCCATGACCGATTCTCCGCATATCTTTCTTCTCCCGACGGAATTTTGTGATGCATGTTGTTCCCCGGGGTGTAGAGAACCAGGCCGGACAACTCAGGTTTCTTGTGTCCTGATGGGGGATTGCCGCCTGGGTTCTCGTGTTTTCTGTCATGACCATCGGCGCGCAGATCCTGGAATTTCCTTGAATGACCTTTCTTCGGCGCCTTCATGAGGCGCTCCAGCATGGGAACGGAGATGCCGGCGGATTCAACTCCTCCGGCAACGTTCAATCGCTTCCGCAAGGGACAAAGTTCTACCTACCTAAGCAGATGGCGAAAGAGCGTTTCCCAAAAGATTCCCACAAGTCAATGCATGAATTAGTAAGGCCAATCTAGGTTCATGCTTCCTTCGAGTCAACGGTCAACTACCACTTTCCGGTCATTTCCTTCAAAAGCTACGGCAAGATGCTCAGAATTAAGGAAGATAAGTCAAAGTAAGTTTTCACAAAGCAATGAGATGTGGTTTCGTTCCATTGCTGGTGGCAAATTTTCCACAAATGAACTTTACACAGATGCACGAACGCCTTCGCCTTGAACTGCTGCGCAGAATACAGCGGGGGACGGTCAGCGTCTCGCTGCTCGGTCGCCAGACCGGATTTGGGCAGGCGCATCTTTCCAACTTTCTGCACAGAAAGAGGCAGCTCTCTCTCGAGGCCATGGATCGCATCCTGGCCGCTCAGCATCTTACGGTCGCCGACTTGCTGCCCTCCGCGCAGCAGTTGACGCCGGAGCCCGGGGGCAATGACGTCTGCGCGGTCCCTGTTGTTTCGCAGGCTGTTGCGCTTTTCGAGCCTGTCATCCGGCCATCTGCCATTCAGTCGCTCCTGTATCTGCCCGCCGCCGCGGTCGAATCGGTTCATTCGCACGCATCGATAACCCGCCGCGCATGGGAGCGATTCGTTGCTGTGCGCGTGCCGGCGGACGATGCTCCGGCGATGGAACCGCTACTAATGCCAGAGGCGATAGCGCTCATCGACCGGCACTACAATTCGCTGCTACCTTACCACCCCAATCGCGCGAATCTGTATGCGGTTCGGGACGGAGCACACCTGAAGTTCCGATACGTGGATTTTCTTGCCAGCCGTCTTGTGCTGCGTCCCCACAACCTGGCTTTTCCTGTGGGCCTGATCGACTTGGATCCTGGAGAGTCTCCCTACGAACTGCTTGCAGGAAGGATTGCGCTGATTCTGAATGAGCTATGAGAAACGGTCCGCGCGAATGCACAAGGAGTTCGGGAACCAGGCGTTACGGCTTCAATTTGAGGGGAACTTAGCGCTCGCCAGATCGCTTTCGGCCTCAGCGATGTCCCCAGGCCGCCCGAGATCGCGCCAGTAGGATTCGTCGGCGCGGAAGGCAAGGATCGGTTCGCCCAGAGCGGCAAGGCGCAGATAGGCGGGAATGATAGAAAAGGCGCCTTCTTCTGGAAGGTTGGCGAAGATGCGCGGCGAAAGAACGTGAATCCCAGCGAAAGCTAACGCCAGAGCCTTCGGCGCGGGGATGGCCCACTCAGTTTCTGCATCGCGACCGATGCGGCGGCCGCAAAGCTGGCCATCCTCGTTGAACAGCAAGGGCCGCGAAGTGTCGCGCGGCTGCACGGCCAGTGTGGCGAGGGCCCGGCGTTTGATGTGGAAGCGCACCATGCCGGCAAGATCGATGGTGCTGAGAACATCGACGTTATGGACGAGAAAGGGTTCGTCATTTTGCCCGCTGCCTTCAAGGAAGAACCATGCGGCCTTCTTGAGGCCGCCGCCGGTATCGAGAAGGACTTCTTCGCGGGAGACTTCAATGCGCATGCCAAAGCTGCGATTGGCCTGAAGGTAATCGACGATGTTGTCGGCGAAATGGTGAACATTGACAATTACTTCATAGACGCCGAAGGAGCGCAGACGGCTGAGGGTGATCTCAAGCAACGTGCGGCCGGCGAGGGTGACCAGTGCTTTGGGGCGGTCATCGGTGAGCGGACGCAAGCGCGTTCCGAGGCCGGCGGCAAGAACCATCGCCCTCATTTAAGCGGCCCCTCCAGCCATGCCCAACTTTTCAAGCTCGATGTGACGGACGACAACTTCAACACCGGCGCTGCCGCGCAAATGTTTTGCCAACTGCTCCGCCAAATAAACCGAGCGATGCTGGCCGCCGGTGCAGCCAAAAGAAACCATGAGGCTGGTAAAGCCGCGCTCGCGGTACTTGGCAACGCTGGCGTCGACGAGTGAAACGGCGTGAGAAAGGAACTCATGGACACTTTCATGCTTGTCGAGATATGCGATCACCAACGAGTCTCTGCCCGTGAGGGTGCGGAATTGCTCTTCACGACCGGGGTTGGGGAGGCTGCGGGCATCGAATATAAACCCGCCTCCGTTGCCTGATTCGTCGAGAGGCATGGAGTGGTGGAAGGAGAAGCTGAAAATGCGGATGGTGAGGCCTGTGGCGGGCGCGGCGTGGTGCTGGAGTTTGTCGCTGGAGGACGCCCTTTCGAGCGCATCGAGAAGCGCCGGCAGCGCGATGGGCAGCTTGATATTCTCCGCGAGCCATCGCAAGTTCTTCAGCGCATAGGGAACGCTTTGCAGGAAATGTGCTTTGCGTTCGTAGAATCCACGGAAACCGTATGCGCCCAGCGCCTGCAGGATGCGGACATAGACGAACGCGTAGTAGTGCTCCATGAATGCGCCGCGGTCCAGGTCGATGAAACGCGCTAGGCAGTCAAGATAGTGCTCGAGCAAATTATGGCGAAGGGCGGGCGGCAGATCCGCCTTGCCGTCGTACAAGAGCGACGCGATGTCGTATTGGAGCGCACCCTTGCGGCCACCCTGATAGTCGAGAAACCACGGTTGGCCGTCGCGCAGCATGATGTTGCGCGATTGGAAATCGCGATAGAGAAAGTAGTCGTGATCGGCGCCGAGGAGAAACTTCGTCAGGCGGGTGAAATCGAGTTCGAGGGCCTGCTCGTTGAAGGGGATGCCGGCCAAGCGAAGAAAGTAGTACTTGAAATAATTCAGATCCCATGCGATGGACTGGCGGTCGAAACTCGCTCGCGGATAGCAGACTTTGTAGTTCAGGCTGCGGCCAGCTTCGACTTGAAAACGCGGCAGAATGGAGACGACTTCACGATAAGCCTCAACCACAGGCGAAGCGATTGCGTCACCAGAACGATTGGCGCTGAGGAATTCAAAGAGAGTGGTGTCGCCCAGGTCTTCTTCGAGGTAAGCGCCGTGATCTAGATCCTCACCATAGATTTGCGGGACTGGTAAACCGTGACGGCGGAAATGGCGTGAGAACGCGAGAAATGCGACATTTTCTTCGCGCACCGAGTAGAGAATCCCGATCGCGCTCTTTCCGTCGCCGGTGAGGCGGACGATGATGCGGCCCGATCCGCCGAGTTGGCCCTGGAGCGGCTGAACGCGCTCTGGCGGAAACTGAAAGTGCTGCTCGAAGAGGTGTTTGAGAGCTTCCATGAGGTTCGACGATGCTGCTTACGATGCTTCGACAAAGATAGTCACGCGGGGAAACGGATGCAAGGCGGCCTGCTCCTCGGGCGAGTTTATTCCGTCTGATGACCCGTATCCACTCCGTCAAAGCGCGTAAAAGCCGAGTTCCAGTGCATCTGGACGATGCCGGTGGGGCCGTTGCGCTGCTTGGCGATAATGATCTCCGCCTTGGATTTGTCGGCATCGGCCATATTCTCGTCGCGGTTGTAGTAACTCTCGCGGTGAATGAAGGCGACGACATCAGCATCCTGCTCAATGGAGCCCGATTCACGCAGGTCGCTCAACATGGGTCGCTTGTCGTCGCGTTTCTCGTTGCTGCGCGAGAGCTGGGAGAGTGCAATGACGGGGACCTGGAGTTCCTTGGCCATGGCTTTGAGGCCGCGCGAAATGGCTGAGACTTCCTGCACGCGGTTTTCGAAGCCTTTGCGGCTGGCGCCCGGCAATGTGGCTGACATTAGCTGGAGATAATCGACCATGACCAGGTCGAGTCCCCCGGAGTTCTGCTTGAGGCGGCGCGCCTTGGCGCGCATCTCGGACACGGTGGATCCCGCGGAGTCATCGATGAAGATGTGCGTCTCCAACAGCTGGCTCAATGCGGCCTGCAGTTTCTCCTGCTCCGCGCGGCCGAAGAACCCCTTCTGGATCTTTTGCTGATCCACGCTGGCCTGAGATGCCAACATGCGGCGAAGGAGGGATTCGCGGCTCATTTCCAGGCTGAAGATGGCCACAACGGAATCGTGGCGCAGTGCGGCGTTTTCCGCGATGTTGATGGCAAGCGCCGTTTTGCCCATGGAGGGCCTAGCCGCGATGATAATAAGCTCACCTTTTTGGAGCCCACTGGTCATGCGATCGAAATCAGTGAAGCCCGTGGCCAGGCCGCTGACTTCCCGGCTTTGCTTGTAGAGATTGTCGATGGAGCCGAAGGAGTCGCGGATGATGACGTCAATGGGCTGCAGGCCCTGGTTCAGGCTGGCTTGGCTCACTTCAAGCAGCTGCGATTCGGTCTCATCGAGAACGCCAATGGCATCCTGGCTCTGGTCGGCGGCCTTGGCGATGGCGGCCGAGCAGATGCCCATGAGGCGGCGCAACATGCTCTTGTCTTTAACGATGCGGACGTAATCCTCAATGACCGGACGGCGTGGCAAACCCTCTGTGAGCGACGCGAGGTAGGCTACGCCGCCAACGGACTCGATCTCCTTGTACCGCGCCAGCTCGTTGGAAAGCGTGACGATGTCCACCGTGCGGCTGGTGTCAATCAACTCGGTCATGCGCAGGAAGATACGGCGGTGGGAGTCCAGCGAGAAGTCATCAGATTTGACGAACTCTGCAGCCTCGGCATGGGCTGCATTGTCGAGCAGGATCGCGCCCAAGATGGTCTTTTCCGCGTCGAGGTTCGCGGGAAGGCCGGCTTCGAGAGTGAGGTCGGGGACGGTGGCCATAGGAAAGAGTGTAGGCCAGAACCTTCCATTCTTGAGGCTGTGTGAATCCGGCGCGTAACTGGAAATCTAGGAAATCCGTTCCCTGGCGAAATCGATAGGGGAGTATGGCGTAAGTGTTGCTGGCAAAGAACGTTGCGCTGATAGAAACGTCAGTGCGTTTCAGCCGGTGGCGCATTAAGGCGCGCGAAGAGGGTTTCGAATTTGCCGTCCTCGGAGGCAAAACGGAAACCCTTCACATTTTCGACGCAGATTTCCGGGGGAGTCGGCTGGATCTTGAGGATCTCCACGGCTTCAGCGATGAATTTGTCGAGCGGCATGGCTCGGGGATTGTTGAAGCCGTCCATCAGGTGCGTCGCGACAAATGGCGGAATCAGCTCGATGACCTCGATGGCTGTGTTGCGAAGCTGGGCGCGCAAGGATTGCGTGTAGGAGTGCAGAGCAGCCTTGGTCGCGCAGTAGGCGGGCGTGCGCGCCATGGGCAGAAATGCCAAGCCCGACGAGACGTTGATGATGGCGGCGTGCGGCCGTTCTTGTAGATGCGGCAAGAGGGCCGCGGTCAAGCGGATGGGGCCGAGCAGATTGGTCGCGACGATAGCCTCCGCATCAGCCAGGTCGGGCTGCTGCTCCAGAAGATTCTCCCGGCGCATGATGCCGGCATTGTTAATAAGAACGTTGAGCGCAGGAAATTCATCAATGGCCCGTGCAGCGAGGGTGCGGACCGACGCTGGATCGCGCATGTCAACCGTAATCGACTTCATGCCGGGATTCGCGGCGGTGGTTTCGTCGAGGGCGTGCCGCCTGCGGCCGGAGATGATGACCTGATTGCCGAGAGCGTGGAGGGCTTCAGCGAGGCCGCGGCCAATTCCGGAGCCGCCGCCAGTGATGAGGATGGCATTACCGCTGGGATTCATAAGACGAATTGCCTCTGAATGGGATGATAGCCGGGTGGGAGGAATGGCGCAGGACGACGTCCCGGGCTACGAAGGGGCCAAGATGGGCAGGCTCAGCAGGCTGGTTACCAACTTGGGACTGTTGTAACTAGGAGTGTTTCAAATTTCGCGCGACCCAATTGACTCATGAGGATAATGAGGCATCGATTACGAAGTTACGCCTGTTGCCGGGCAACTTAGTTTTCGACTTCGACTTATTCCTTGCGGCGCAATGCCGATAAGTGTCGAAGGAGGATGCCGCCATGGCAACCCAACGATTGGAAGTCGGTCACCTCTCAATAGCTTCGCCTTCCCTGCTCGCTCCTGAAGTGCAAATGACGAGCTATGCCGACTCATTTGCCAGCGTCCGAATGATTGCGAGCCGCGGGCTTGGCGCGCAGACGGAGTTGGATTCTGAGGCAGCCGTCAACCTTCGTCGATTGGGAAAGGGAGTGGGTTGGGCATTCGGGATCGAAGGGGTAACGGCGCTGTGCCTGTATGCCATCTGGTTCGTGTGGCATCTTTGGCTGTAAGTCGTGCAGGCATCTCAAGAGAAGAGGCCGGCCTCGGCATTCGCTAAGATTTGGATACTGCAAGGAAACAAGTGCATTGAAGGATCTCGTGCCCGCCGGCATTTGGCTTGAGAATAGCCGGTACACATTTTGTGTGATCTGGAGCTTGCAAACTGCAATTCCATCTGCAAATCTGCGATGATAGCAAGACGTGCCAACTAAGCATTTTGAACAGATAGGACCCACCGCCCAAGTGAAACCCGCAATGCGCCGCGTGGCGCTGATTTACAACCCGGCTTCAGGACAGTACTCCTCTCGGAGAAAACCGGCCGTTGGCGAGATCAAGGCTGTGCTCAGTGAAGCTGGTGTCGAGTCAGAGGCATTCGAAACCGGTGCCCCCGGCAGTGCCACAACCATTGCAAAAGAGGCAGTTCGAGACGGCTACGATACAGTGCTGGCGTGCGGAGGCGACGGGACGGTGCATGAGGCTGTGCAGAGCCTAGTCGGCACCGATGTGGCACTGGGGGTGGTTCCACTGGGCACTGCCAACGCGCTGGCTGCGGATCTGGGTTTGATTGCATCGCCGGCCAAGGTGGCGCGCATCTTGCTCGATGCTGCTCCGACGCGCGTTTCGGTAGGACGTATTCACTATGCGGACACCTCCGGGAATCCGGATTCACGGTATTTCATCGTAGCGGCAGGCATCGGAGCAGATGCATTGCTGATGTCGCGACTTGACTCACGGCTCAAGCGCCGCCTGGGATACGTTCTTTATCTGATTGAGGCATTCCGGATCTGGGCAACATCGCCGTTTCCGCTGTTCGAGGCACAATTGCCGTCGAACGGAAATGGCGGCGGGCGCGTCGTAGAAGTTTCTCAGTTGCTGGCCGTACGGGTGCGCTCATTCGGTGGTGTATTACGGACTCTTGCTCCGGGCGCCAGCCTGCGGAATGGAAGCCTGAGCATGCTGGCGTTCAAGACGCAAAGCCGACTGCAATACCTTTCATTTTTGATGGCGGTCGTTGCGGGCCGCCACACATTCAACCGTTCAGTGGAGTTGATGGATTCGCCGTCGATCGAATGCCGGGCGTGCGATGGCGCGGCGGATCCGCTCTTTGTCGAAGCAGATGGAGAGGTTTTGGGCTGCCTGCCCGTGCGCCTCGAAGTCGTGCCGCACTCGCTCACGCTCTTGATCCCACCGGGCGTGCAACCGTGATGAGCTCGCGACGGACGACTTAGTCCTGGTAGAGATAGCCTTTCGCTGTTTCCAGAAAACTTCGCAAATCGCTCTGCTTCCAACCATCGCAGCGATGCAGCTCGCGTGCCAAGATATCCGCGACAACGGGCGCGGCATCAATTGCAGCGCGCGCATCAAGGAATAGCGCACGCGTGCGGCGTGCGAGCACATCCTCGACCGATCGTGCCATTTCATAGCGCGCCGCCCAAACAACCTCGCGCAACCGAAAGGGCAAGCGCGGGTGCAACAAGGCGTCAAGATTTGGATGTTGTGAGCTCGAGTTCTGGGCAGAAAGAGCGCGAAGCGCGGGGAGATCGGACCCGTAGACACTTTCCCATGTGGAATTCGCGGAGCTTGCTTCGGAAGTCCATCCGTGAAGCCTCAATTCGAGCGTTGGGGAGGAACGTTTAGGGAGCGATGCTACCTGCGCGGCGCGATCAATCGTGTCCTGACCCATTCTGCGGTAGGTCGTCCACTTTCCGCCCGTGACTGTAATCAGGCCGGAGGCAGAAACCATGATGGTGTGATCGCGGGAAAGCTTCGAAGTCTTTACGCCACCTTTGCGGACCAACGGGCGCAGGCCCGACCACACACTGAGGATTTCCTCGGGGCGCGGAGCACGACCCAGGTAGCGGGCGATGTGGTCGCGCAGGAATTGTTTCTCCTCTGGGAAGGCCCGCGGCTCAGGCGAGGTTGTGTTAACTGGTACATCTGTGGTCCCGACGAGCAATGAGCCCAGCCATGGGATGGCGAAAAGGACACGCCCGTCTTCGGTTTTGGGAATCATGAGCGCTGTACTCCCGGGGAGGAAGGTGCGGGGCAAGACGAAGTGCGACCCCTGGCTGACAACCAGAAAGGAATCGCGCTGACGACCGCTGAGCGCTAGCGTCTCCTCGGCGTGAACGCCACAGGCATTGATGACTGCTTTAGCCTGAAGGTCGAAGACGGCGCCGTCTTCCCTGTCGTGGACCTTGATGCCCGTGATTCTTCCGCCCCGCTCGATCAGACCCGTGGCTTCAACGTAGTTGATGGCGATTCCGCCGAGATCCTCGAGGGTTCGCAACAGGGCGATGGCATAGCGGGCGTCATCGAACTGACCGTCGTGATAGAGAATGCCGCCACGAAGATGTTTTTCCTTCACCCCCGGCAGCTTTTCCAGGGTGCTTTCACGGGAGAGCAGTTCCGACTTGCCCAGCGACAACTTTCCAGAGAGCCGTTCATAGACCTTGAGGCCGGCACCATAGTAAGGAAGCGAAAGAAAGCTATAAGCGGGAACAACGAAGCTTAGATCGTGGACCAGATGCGGCGCATTGCGCAACATGTGTCCGCGCTCGCGCAAAGCGTCAAGAACCAGCGTCAAGTTCATCTGCTGCAGATAGCGCACGCCGCCGTGGACGAGCTTGGTGCTCCGGCTCGAAGTTTCCTTGGCGAAATCAGAGCGTTCCACGAGCAAAGTGCGATAGCCGCGCGCGGCAGCTTCGACCGCAGCACCCAGGCCGGTGGCTCCGCCGCCAATCACCAACACATCCCAAGGCGTTGCAGTAGCTCCCAATTGGCTGAGGATTTCCTGTCTTGCGGCCACGCCTGTTCCTTCCTTTCACAATAAGTGGATGACGGAAAATAGCACGGTCGAAGGCGAGCCACGAACGGACACAATAAGGACTCGTGTCGCGAACCGAATGGCCGCCTACGATCAAAGTCGTTGTCTGGTTTTCCGCCCAGGCTCTGGTCTCTCAGTGGGCGCTATCCGCGAGCCGAATCGCCGCGAATTCTTGCGCAACAGCGCGGCACTTATGTTGCAAGCGTGTTGCTGTTTCCAGTTTACCAGTGTGGAGGTCGGCAGCTCTGCATGGGCAGCTTCAGCGCCACACGAAGGTAAGTTGGAAAACTGGTGCGCTGCGCCAGGCGTTTGGAAGCGACTGACGCAGCCAATGTTCCGCGTTAATAAATGATCTTCAATGCGAACTGCAAAATGCGTGGCTCGAAGGTTGATGTAATCTGACCGCCGCCGGTCGCGCCGCCGCCGACGATTTGCGAAGGCAAGGGAGTGGCTCCAGTACCGAGAACGGTGCCTGTTGCGATTGTGCCCTGCGAACCGCTGATATTACCGGGCAGATATAGGTTGGTGTGGTTAAAGACGTTGTACGCCTCGGCCCGGAACTCAATTTTTAAGGTTTCGATGGGTGTGTTGAAGCGCTTGTTGAGATCGAGGTCGGTTTCATTGAAGGGCGGCGTGCGGCCGGGATTTCGCGAGGCGTTGCCAAACGGGCTCAGCACGTTGCCTGCCGCATCTTTCGACGGCGGGATGACGAACGCCGCTAAGTTAACGTAGTTCACATAACCGGTGTTGGCCGCGCGGCTGGATTTGCCTTGTGTTACAGCAACGCCCGGTACCTTGTTCGGGCGGTACTCATTGGCTCCGCGATAAGTTGCGGAGATTTGTTGTGAGACCTGTTGGGCTGCGGGCGGGGTGTAGCCCAGGTTGAATGGCGTTCCGGCTTGGGAGGTGTTGATGGCACTAATTTGCCAGCCGCCAAGGATGGAGTCGGTGAGGCCGTTCGCCCCTGATAAGAACCGGCGTCCATGACCGAATGGAACGTCGTAGACCAGACTGGTGACATTCGACACAGGCAGGTTGTAGTCCGATTGCGCGTAGTCGGCTTTGATGTTAAGGCCGTTCTGCGGTGAAGGTGTATTGCCCTCAAGAGAGGCCGACGCATTGTCGAGCGAATGTTCCCATGTGAAGGAGTTCAGCAAGGTGAGGCCGCCAACAAAGCGCTGCTCATAACGCGCCTGCAGTGAATTGTAGTTTGACCAGAACTCGTTGAGCGCCTCGGTAATGTCACTCGGCCAATTTGGGTAGAACCTTTGGACATTGCTGGTGCCCAATGTTGAGAGAACCCGCTGGTTAGCGTTGACGAAGCCCTGCAGCTTCAGTCCGTGATTGCCAACATAGGCTACGTCGAGCAGCGTGTTCTTGAACAGTTGCTGCTGAACGCTGAAGAAATAGTTTTCAACATAGCTGTCGGGTGTGTTCTTGGGAACCCAGGTAATGTTGTCAGTTGCGGGGTTGAAACTGGTTGCCAAGGCGGTAGGGAATCCCTGATCGGCGGTGGCATAGCAGCTTGGAGTTGTCGATCCAACGGCGATAATTTGTGCGGGAAGCGGGGTGCTGCAATGATTTGTGAGGCTGGGAGTGGGTTGCGTGACAGCAGCGAACTGCGCCTGCGGCGCGTTAATTCCGAGGATGTCGCCAGATCCGGCCCGCGTGTAGTGTACATAGCCGGTACCGAACCCACCGCGGATGGCAGTTTTCGAGGTGAGCGCAAAGGCGAATCCGACGCGCGGCGAGAAATCGTGCAAGTCAGGATTCACCAGAGTCTTGCCGTAGACTCCGCTCCCGGTGACCGGCATGATGCCGTTGCCCGCCACGGCCCCGGGCGAAGTGGTGTCGACCACTTGATTGACTGGGTCAAAATTGGAGATGTAATTCTTCCATTCGGAGTAGGGCGAGCCGTACTCCCAGCGCACACCAAGGTTGAGCGTCAGTTTGGGCGTGACCTTCCAGTCGTCCTGCGCGTAGACGCTGTCAAGCGACTGGCGGAGGTGGGCAACGAAATAGTTGGCCAACTGATAGCTGCTCGTGAGGCCGAACATGAAATCGGCCCAGTAGGTGTCAGCAACCGCGCTGGAGGAGAGATTGGGAGGCGTCCCAGTTGCAGAAGAACAGGTGCCGCCGCCCGGAATGGCTGTGCCGTTTGGGCATGTGCTGTAGCCACCTCCATAGGTCCAGGAACCGTAGAGCGGATTGTTGTCGTTGACGGCCATCCAGATGTGTTCGTACTCGTAGCCGAACTTGAGAGAGTGTTTGCCCCTGA
>CAZVYV010000032.1:0-17030 GCA_964630985.1 uncultured Occallatibacter sp. | reverse complement strand
GGCGCGGGCGGCACGGAGAGCCAGGACTGGGCGGAGATGCTGCTGCGCATGTACCTGCGCTGGGCCGAGCAACAGGGCTTCAAAACGGAGATGAACGACTACCAGGACGGCGAAGAGGCCGGCATCAAGTCCGCAACGTTCACGATCCTGGGAGAAAATGCGTTCGGAATGCTTGCCGGCGAAAGCGGCGTGCACAGGCTGGTGCGCATCTCGCCCTTTGACTCTGCCAAGCGCCGCCACACTTCGTTTGCCTCGGTCTATGTATCGCCGGAGATCGACGAAACGATTCATGTCGATCTGAAGCTCGAAGATCTGCGCATCGACACGTATCGTTCAGGCGGCAAAGGCGGGCAGCACGTGAACACCACCGACTCCGCCGTGCGCATGACGCACATCCCCACGGGAATTGTTGTGCAGTGCCAGAACGAGCGCTCGCAGCATAAGAACCGCGACAAGGCCATGAAGATGCTGCGCTCTCGGCTGTACGAATACGAACTTGAAAAGAAGCGGGCAATCAGCAAAAAACTTGAAGACTCCAAGCTCGAAATCAACTTCGGCTCGCAGATTCGCTCGTATGTCTTGCAGCCCTACCGGATGGCCAAGGATCACCGGACGAAGGTTGAGGTTGGCGACGTGGACAAGGTGCTCGACGGCTACCTTGAGCCTTTTCTGCGCGGTTATCTGCTCGCGAAGCGGCGTGGGACGGCAGTAGCGGCCGAAGCCAGCGACGATCTGGATGTCTAAACCCATCTCCAGGATGCAAGGAGGTCGAAGGTCATGTCCACAACCAACGCGCCGGCACGGCCGACCATCGAGCTCGGCGGCGTCACACCCATCCTGCGCGTCAATGACGTCGCTGCCAGCATTGAGTATTACGTCGGAAAACTCGGATTCAAGGTCAACTGGGGATTTCCGGATCCGGAGAAGTCATTCTTTGCCTCCATCTCTCGTGGCAAGACCACGCTTTTCCTGAGCTCCGGCGACCAGGGCCATCCGGGTAGCTGGATTTGGATCGATGGCAAGGATGTCGAACGGCTCCATGAAGAGTTCAAGGCGTCGGGCGCGAAGATTCGCAATCCGCCGACGAACTATTCATGGGCGCTGGAAATGCAAGTCGAGGATCCGGACGGCAATGTTCTGCGATTTGGTTCGGACCCGCGCGAGGGAGAGCCCGATGGTCCGTGGCTCGATATGAACGGTGACCGGTGGGTAAGACTACCCGAGGGCGGCTACAAGAAGATTGAAGAATGATGTCGGGAAGGGAAGTCCAAGTTTGAGCATCAATGATCCGTTGGTGATCGACGAGATGTTGCGCACCGCGCACAACATCGCTGTTGTCGGCATGAGCGATAAGCCCTGGCGCGCCAGCCATAACATCGGCCGCTACCTCGCCGAGTCTGGCTTTCGGGTCTACCCGGTTAATCCCGCGCTGACTGAAGCGTTGGGAGGGCCGTGCTATGCGGGTCTCGACGCGGCGAGTTCGGCAGCCCAAGCCGAGACGGGGAAGGGAATCGATCTCGTTGATGTCTTTCGCGCGTCAGAGCACGTGCCCGCAATCGTCGACGACGTGATTCGCCTGCGGATTCCTTATCTCTGGCTGCAGGATGAGGTGATCAACGAAGAAGCTGTTGCTCGCGCTCGCGCGGCTGGCGTTAAGTGCGTCGAGAACGATTGCATTTACCGCGAGCATGCTAAACGCGCCGGCGAGGCAGGAAGTTAACGAGTCGGCGAGTCAGCGGGTTCGTGCGATCCCCGGTCTCAAGATCTAGACCGGGGGCACCCGCGATGAGCCAGTGAGGCGGGGCGGAGTTCCGCAGACATTTCTGTAACCTTCGTCCGATAGACTGAGTCCAAAGACAGGGTTAAGGTTTCAGGGTTCAGGTTTCAGAGATTGGGGTTCAACCTTCTGTGCGCTTTTTCTCTTCCATCTTCGGGTTGGCGTTGATTGTTGGCGCGGCGTTGCCGGCGCAGGCGCAAGCCAATTCCGCAGATGTCGCGCATCTGCACGTGCAGTTGGTGTTTCCGGTCACAAGTCTTTATCCGGGCGGCCTCAACAACGCAGGTCTCTATTTCAAACTGGACCCGGGCTGGCACGTGTACTGGAAGAACGCCGGCGATTCAGGCGAGCCGCCGCAGATCGCATGGACTCTGCCCACTGGAGTGACCGCCGGCGCACTGGAGTTTCCGCCGCCGCAGCGCTTGCCACTGGGGCCGCTGATGGACTTCGGCTACGAAAACGAAGTGCTGTTTCCGTTTGCCTTTCAGCTTGCAGGGAACGTCAAGGAAGGCACAGCGGTTCTCGACGCAAAGGTCAACTGGCTCGTCTGCAGAGAGGTTTGCATACCCGGGAAAGCAGAACTGAAGCAGACTGTCGAACTGCTGCGCGCCGAGCCGTTGACAGGCCCCGTATCCGGAGCGGATTGGCCGATCTGGGAACGCCTTGCGGATTACCTCCCGAAAAGTCTGCCGGCGCAAGACGCCGCCGTCTTCCAGCCGACCGCGGCCGGCTTCCGCCTCAGCGTTGCGACCGGCCAACGCGAGATGCAGGCGCAGTTTTTTCCGGAAGACCAGAACGTCATCGACAATCCTGCGCCGCAAACGTTGACGCCCACGGCGACCGGCCTGCTGCTGGAACTTAAAAAAGATGCCAGCCTGACGGCGAATCCTGCGCAGTTGAAAGGCGTACTGGAGCTTGCGGGCGGCAGGAATTACGAGATCGCCGCGCTTCCGGGAAGCGTTGCAGCTCCCGCTCCCGCCAGCGCATTTTCAATTTCCGCGCTCGCGCGCATCGTCGGACTGGCATTTCTGGGCGGAATCTTGCTCAACCTTATGCCCTGCGTTTTTCCGGTGCTGTTCTTGAAGGGACTGGCGCTGGTCAACTCCGGCAATGAAGAAAAGGACAAGCTACGCGCGCATGGTTTTGTTTACACGGCCGGGATTCTTGTTTCTTTCTGGGCGCTCGTGGCCTTGCTGCTCGGCTTGCGGGCGGCTGGATCCAGTCTCGGCTGGGGTTTCCAGTTCCAGTCGCCGGTTTTCCTCTCGCTGATGGCCGCGTTGCTCTTCTTTCTCGGCCTCTCGCTTGCGGGCCAATTCGAAATCGGCCTGACGCTGACCAGCGCGGGCGGCTCACTCGCGGCCAAACAGGGATATGCCGGAAGCTTCTTCACCGGAGTGTTGGCCGTTGTTGTGGCGACGCCCTGCACAGCGCCGTTCATGGGAGCGGCAATCGGCTATGCGCTCGCCCAACCAGCAGCCGTCACCTTCGCCGTCTTCACCGCGCTTGCGCTGGGTCTTGCCGCGCCATATGTTGCGCTAACGCTTCAGCCCGCCTGGACCCGCTTGCTGCCGAAGCCAGGCGTGTGGATGGACATTCTGAAGCAAGCGGTCTCGGTGCCGATCTTCGGAACCGTGATCTGGCTGGCGTGGGTGATCGCGGGAGCTTACGGAGCTGGGCTGCTTCTTGCGCTATTGTCGGAGTTTTTGCTGGTTGCGATTGCCGGGTGGTTCCTTGGGCGCTGGCCGGCGAAGCGGTGGGCGACTTCAATTGCTCTGCTTTTTCTGGCCGCCGTTGTTGCCGCATGCTTTGTTGCGCCCAAAGAGTTTGCCGCCGAGCCGTCTTCGGCGCCGGCTTCATCATCGACAGGAGGCCCCGTGGCGGTCGGGACGTGGCGACCCTGGTCCGCCGATGCGGTCAACCGCGACCTCGCCTCGGGTCAGCAGCCCGTCTTTATCGATTTCACCGCGAGCTGGTGTTTGAGCTGCCAGGTGAATGAGCGCGTGGCACTCAGCCAGCCCGAAGTGATGCGAGCCTTCGAAAGCCACAACGTCGAGCTCTACAAAGCCGATTGGACGCGCGAAGATCCCGCGATCACACAGGCCCTGACTGCGCTTGGCCGCAGCGGTGTGCCGGTCTATGCGCTTTACATGCCGGGTCAGTCAACCCCAACCCTGCTGCCTCAGATCCTGACGCCCGGCATTGTCCTGAATGCACTGTCGAATCTGCCGCCTCAACCAGGCCCCTAAAGCGAGCAGTATGTGGTGGTGCGGCCGGCAATCGAGGTTGCGCCCCCGAACCAATAGCTGGTTAGCGCGTTGGCAATTTGGCGACCGAGTGTCGATTTGCGATTGCTCTTGCCGGAATCTTCACTGTCGGCATCTTAGTAACAAGGAGGCGCAATGAGCGCAAAAACGAAGTCCACGCATGAGCTGCCCGGCGGTCAAACCGAAGACAAAAAAGATGACGACCTGGTGGACGATGAGATGGTTAACGACTCGCTCGGTACGGTCAGCATCGCGGACTCAACCGGCTCAGACGAGCGAAAGGAAACTGGAGACGCGAAGAAGGGCAACACAACCAAACGGGAAGACTAATGCGTTTCTGTGCAGGGGATCAGATAGCGAGGATAGAGCAGGTCCAGCTTTCTTCCGGCTGCTGCGGAGTTGGCCTTGAGCTCCCATTTCTCGGGCTTTTGAATTGGCGGAGCATCCATCTCCAACTCGTATTGGCGCGCGAGAAGCGGAATTAATTGGTTTGGTTGGAGCAATGAAGTACTCAATTTGAAGGCGGCAGCCAGACTCTCGTTGGCCACCGCGGCCGCGCCGCCGGTCGAGTCCGCGAGCCCCACAAAGTCCCTCAATCCATCCTCACCCTCCAATGTTGCGGGTGCGTAGGGATTCGCAACAATGACGGCCAGGATTGGTACGCCGGACGTCAAAAGATCGTTCTGGACTCTATCTTTCGACAACTTGCTCATGTTGTCGCCTCCGTCCGAGACAACGACAATCACGTCGCCCGGCTCGTGCGGGGTCAGCATCTTCAGCGCAATCTCAATATTCTGCCAGAGCGGCGTTTTGTGTATCCCTTTTTCTGGTTTCCAAGCGAGTATCGCAGGCAAATCAGCGAGGGCCGCCGGCTGACTCGCGAATCCCGACGATGACGACTGTTTGCCGGAAAATGCAAGGAACGCAATCGAATCGCCGGCTGGAATTTCGCGCACGGCTTGTTCCACGTTTTGTTTCATCAAGCCATTTAGATCGATGGACACCATCGAGTCTGGCATTGTGCGGACGCCCATCATGCTCCCGCTGCGATCGATGACAAAAACGAACCGCCGTGTCGCTGGTGGAGGTTTTATTTCCTTGATCGTTATTTCATGGCGATTGACGGTCGCGCGAAGGTCGTTTGCTGCGATTCCCCCAGTTGGGCCGGAAGCGAGCGCGATAACAGGAACGCTCATTCGACACGATGCCTGGGCCGCCAGCTGCCCGCTATTCGAAAGCGAGGCGACAACAACCAGACATGACAGGACTGCTTTCATGGCACCGCCCGGCCCTTCTTATCGGCAATCTGACAGGCGCGAGCAATTCTACCATTCAACGATTTGGCCGGGGCCTTGACCGGTTCTCAAGCTAACAAAAGTATGTGGCGACGACGAGTTTATTTGTTCCGCTTGCCGATCTTGATACGGCGAGTTTCTTCTTTGCGCGCGGCGAGCCTTTCAAGAGACCGAAGTTCCCTGGCCTGCTGCCTATCGTGGTTGCGGAGTGAAGATTCATTTCAGTTTCCGGGAGATTGAGCGGTGCCGTCCTTCCTGCGCCAAATCTCGGAAGAAAATCTTACGTTAGATTTAGTATGGAGATGCTTATGGAGGTCGGATTTTTGTGGAAAGCGACCTGATCTTCGATGTGGGAATGCACAAAGGCGAAGACTCGGAGTTTTATTTGAAGAAGGGTTTCAAGGTTGTTGGTATTGAAGCTTTGCCTGCCCTCTGTCAAGACGCTTCGCAGCGACTGCATCACTTCATCGAAAATGGTCAACTAACAATCTTGAACGTGGCAATCGCGGAGAGGGATGGCCCTCTGGTGTTCTGGGAGAACACCACTTTGAGTACATTCGGCACCGCGGATCCTGAGTTCAGGAAAAGTTTGGATCCCAAGGGAAGATATTCAAAAGAGACAACGGTGCTGGGGAGAGACTTCAAAGGAATTCTCAGCGAATACGGAATTCCCTATTACCTCAAGGTGGATATAGAAGGCGCAGATTTGATTTGCCTGAGAGCGCTCAAGCAGTTCGATTCGAGACCAAAGTACATTTCGATCGAGTCCACTCAGCACTCATGGAGAGAATTATTGGAAGAGTTCGTGGTTTTCAAGGACCTCGGCTATTCGAAGTTCAAGATCGTTGCACAAGATCGGTGGAGGCACGAGAAGTGTCCGTTTCCCGCACGCGAGGGTCAATATGTCGATTTTGAGTTTCCCGATATATCGAGCGGCCCCTTCGGGGAGGAGGCGCCAGGAACGTGGATGGACGAAGTTCAAGCTATTGAGACTTACAGCGTGTTATTTCGACGGCACCGTATCTGGAACGCTGCACAACAATTGCGGCTGGGACGATTTGTGAAAGACCCGGGATGGTTTGATACTCACGCTGCCCTTGGTTGACGTTCGCTCACGTTCCGCGCTTCGCGGCCCTGATCCGTCGTATCTCATCCATCCGCGCGGCGAGCTGCTTTTCGCGGCCCTCCTGCGTGGGGTGGTAGTAGGTGCGGCCCTTGAGTGAGTCGGGGAGACAGTCCATGTCGGCGATTTTGTCTTCTTCGTTATGGGCGTAGCGATATCCTTCGGCGTAGCCAAGCTCCTTCATCAACTTTGTTGGCGCGTTGCGCAGGTGCAGCGGCACAGGCTCCTGCCGCGTGTGCTCGATGTCATCCTTTACCGCGCCAAAGGCCGTGTAGACGGCATTCGATTTCGGCGCGAGCGCCAGGTAGACGACCGCTTCGGCTAATGCAAGATCGCCTTCGGGCGAGCCGAGAAAATCATACGTGTCTTTCGCGGAAAGACACAGATGCAGGGCCTCGGGCGCGGCGAGGCCAATGTCTTCAACGGCCATGCGGACGATGCGGCGCGCGAGATAGAGCGGATCCTCGCCGCCGGCAAACATGCGTCCGAGCCAGTAAAGCGCCGCGTCGGGATCGGAGTTGCGCACGCTTTTGTGCAGCGCGGAGATCAGGTTGTAATGTTCTTCGCCGGCCTTGTCGTACATCAGCACGCGCTTTTGCGCGGCTACTGTGGCAACTGATTTGGTGATTTTCTTCTGGTTTTGGATTGAGAGCTGTGCTGCAACCTCTAGCGTGTTGTAGGCGTTGCGGACGTCTCCGCTCGAATAGCCGGCAATCAGTTCCAATGCATCGTCGTCCGCGGTCAGCTCGATCGCGCCCAGGCCGCGTTCCTTGTCGGCCAGCGCCCGACGTAGCAGAGTCGCGACTTGCTCGTCTTTCAGCGGTTCAAGCACATACACGCGGCAGCGCGAGAGGAGAGCCGAGATGATTTCGAACGAAGGATTTTCAGTGGTCGCACCGATCAGGCGGATCGTGCCGCGCTCAACGTACGGAAGAAATGCGTCCTGCTGCGCCTTGTTGAAGCGATGAATCTCGTCGACGAAGAGAATGGTCCGCGAGTGAAGTTGGGAGGCCTTGGCCGCCGTGACCATCACCTGCTTGATCTCCTTAATCCCGCTGGTCACGGCGGAGAATTCGATGAAGCTGGCTTTGGTGGTTTCGGCGATGATTTTGGCCAACGTGGTTTTGCCCACGCCCGGCGGACCCCAGAAGATCATCGAGCTGGCGTCGTCGTGCTCGATCTGGACGCGCAGCGGCTTGCCGGGCCCGACGAGATGCTCCTGGCCAACCAATTCGTCGAGCGAACGCGGGCGCATCCGCTCCGCCAGCGGCGCCCCTCCGGCCATCGCATGGAGCAGCCCTTTGGAGGAAGGCTGTGGCTCGTCTACTGGCAGTTCATCGAAGAGGTTCATCGCGCGCCCTTCTCGCTGCGGCCGGGAACCGGGTCCGCAAATCGCTGACGCGAGGCTTCATAGAGCAGCACGCTGGCGGCAACGGCGGCGTTGAGGCTCTCGACCGGGCCGGGGCAGGGAATCGTGATTTTGCCTTCGGCGCGCCGGGCAATTTCCTCTGGGACACCATTGCCCTCGTTGCCGATGAGGAGAGCCACGGGACCGGCCAGAGCGATGCGATCGGCAGCCTTCGCGCCACGCGACGCGCTGGCGAAAATCTTCACTCCCGCTTTTTTCAACTGCTCGAAGCACTCCGATTCAGACGCCGCGAGCAGCGGCACTCGGAAAACGCTCCCCGCCGATGCGCGTACCGCCTTTGCGTTCCACGCGCTCACGGTTCCCGGCAGGCTCACGATGCCCGTGGCTCCGAAAGCCTCCGCCGAGCGGAGAATCGTGCCCAGATTCCCGGGATCTTGAATGGCCGCCAGGACAAGCACAAGCGTTTTCGCCTGGTCCTGGTTAAGAATGTGCGACCATGACCAATTCGGCCGCTCGACGAGCGCTGCAATCGACTGCGGAGCCTCGGTCGCGAGCGCCTGGTCGAGGAGTTTCTTCGGGAGTTCGAGAACCTCCACGTCCCGCTTGATCTGAAGCTTGTCCAGCAGCCGCTCTGCACCCTGCGCAACAAAGATGGTTTTCACGCGCAGACCGGCGCGCAGAGCTTCCTCGATGAGCTTCGGCCCTTCAATGCCTGCTAAGCCGCCGGCGCCGCCCACGACCACTTGAGCCCCGCGGCCCGGCGCGTTGAGCGCCTTCCTCAGCTCTTTCAAACGCGCATTCTGATTGCTTTCGACCACGCGGATGGGCATTGATCGGAATCCTCTGGCTGCTCAAGCCGATTCTACGGCGTTTTAGTGGCCCTGAGCACTCGCGCGGTGATCGTCAAACTTGCACCACGGCTAGTGCTGTGTTAGTTTCCGAATTTGTAGACACTCCTTTTATTCGGGAACTGAGGTAAGTTTTCTTGTCCGCGGAGATATTGCGCGTCAATCCCGATGAACCTCAACCGGACCGGATCGATTACATCGTCTCCTGCCTGCGCAAGGGGGGTGTTGTCGCCCTGCCGACCGATACTTTTTATGGCCTGGCGGTGGACCCGGTGAACCTTTCCGCGGTGGAGCAGATCTACCAGATCAAGACCCGACAGAAGCACAAACCGCTTTCGCTGTTGATCGCCGGCTTGTCGCAGGCATATGAGCTCGCGCGGGACAGCGATCCCCAGTTGGACAAGCTGGCAGACAAATTCTGGCCCGGGCCGTTGACGATCATCGTTCGCGCCGGAACCAAGCTGCCGCTGCGCTCGACGGCGAATACGGGCAACGTGGCACTGCGCGTGCCCGACGCCGCCATACCACGAGCGGTAGTGGAGCGCTTCGGCCTGCCCATCACGGCTACCTCGGCCAATCTGCAGGGCGCCTCGGAGTGTACAAGCGCGGTGTGCGTTCGCGACCAGATCGGCGATCGCATTCCGCTGATCATCGACGGCGGGCCGACAGGCCGCTCACAGCCGACGACGATTGTCGATCTCACCCTCGGTGCCGGCCGGTGGGAGATTTTGCGCGAAGGCGCAATCCCAACTCACGAAATCGTGATGACCCTGCAGCGATAAGATGGAGCGCATGGGGCGCGAATCCAAGACGAAGCGCCGCAACTGGGTCCTTCGCTTCATCGTCGTTGTGGCTGTGCTCGTGCTCGGCGGGGCCTCGGTGTGGTGTCGCTGGGTCTACGTGCAGATTGAGAGCTACGCAACTCTGGATCAAGCCGCTCCCGCAGATGCGATTGGCGTTTTGGGCGCGGCGGAGTATGACGGGCGGCCTTCGCCCGTTTATCGCGCGCGCCTCGATCACGCGCTCGAGCTCTATCATCGCGGCATCGCCCCGCTGATCATCACGCTGGGCGGCCCGGGCGGCGACCAGTTCACCGAGGGCTCCGTTGGCGCAGGCTATCTGATCAGCAAGGGCGTTCCGGAGCAATCGATCATCGCTGAAACCGAGAGCCGTAACACCGAAGAGTCGGCACGGCGCATTGCCGTGATCGCCCGCGTGAACGGCCTTCACCGGCTGGTGGTGGTCAGCGACGACACACACATGTTCCGCATCCACGCGATCTGCGCCGCCGAAGGTCTGGACGTGCTCACGTCGCCGCGCCCGCGGCCGGCGGTTGAAGATAGAACGCTGGAGGCCGAGCGTATCGCGCACGAGATTCTCAGCTATACCTTGTGGCGTTTACATTTGCATTGAGGGGGCCTGTCGAAAAGCTCGCGCTGACAGTGCATCCGGGTAAGATCACCGCAAAACTGCCATCATTGCCAGGGCAAAGACTGCGGCGCTTGCTGTCGACAAGAAATTGACCGCATCGTTGTTGAGCCAACCCTTCCGTTCCAAAGTGGCTCCGAGCAGGCTGTCGAAAACGAGTCCGAAGATGGCGCCCGAGCAGCTCGGCTTGAAGAGACTCCAGCCGCCACGCATGGCCCAGCTTCCGGTTCCAGCTACGATGGCTCCTGCAACCAACCCGGCTAGAGTGCCAGCCACGCTCATCGCGCCGTCCGTGCCTGGATCCACGGTGCGCAGTGTGGTGATCATTCGCGGCCGACCGCCCAGCACTTGACCGATCTCCGACGAAACCGTATCTGCCGCGGCCTCAGCCAGTGCAGCCAGCGCCATGGCCGGCATAAGTGTTCCCGGGTGGACTCGGAGCGGAAGCCATCGGCTATCGAGAAACCAGATTCTAACGGGCTCGCTTGCGACCAGAGCGGCCACGCCCAGATTGGCCGCAACCTGTGAGGCCAACCTTCCACGCCGCGCCTCGGCGGTGCCCAACCGCTCCTTTTTCCGACGCCCGGCGCGCGTGGCAGCGAAGGCCAGCAATGAAACCGCCAACACGGGAATGAGCGCCGAATGCCAAGGCTGGTAGGGCAATTCAACGGTCGAGAACATGAGGCTCGCCGTGATGACCGCCCCAGTGGCTGCTGCCGCAGGCGTGGCTGCTCGCAATTTCCAGGTAATGAGCCCCAGCAACGCGCTTAACCCGAACGTCCAAATCACGACGGCGGTGGAAACCGTTGCCCACGCGAAGCAGGCGAGCAGCACATCCGTGCCCGCGAAAGGCAGCACCGCAAGCAACACCAGCTTCGATTGCCAGGCCAGATTATCTTGAGCCACGCCTCATCCTAACTGGTGGGCGGAGCTTGAGAAAGGCCCGCACTTTTGTTGCCCGCGATGACGATTAGGGGCCGCCTGCGTCGGACTTGATGGCAGGCTGTTCACGTGTCCGGCGACCACCCCGGTGATTTACAATCAGCAGGAAAGCAGGAAAGATTCCGAATGAGGCTTTTTCCCATGAAGTCATACCCGCCGCGTGTGCTTTTTGCGCAGGCAGGAGTTGCTCTTGCGCTGGCGGCTCTTATTGGCGGTTGTGGCGACAATTACAGGCCAGTGGTTACTCCAATTGGAACCAACGGCCCGCCGGCCCAGGTTCAGTCGTACGCGATCGTGGTTTCAACCACGGGATCGAGCACGCCTGGGGTGGTCACGATCATCGATTATTCCGGCGACTCGATCATGACCGAAGCGCCGATCGGACCGGGTCCAAGAGTCTTCACAGTCGATTCAGTGAGCTCCACAGGTTACACGATCAATAGCGACGGGACGTTATCCAATTTTGCCCTTAGCACCACCTTGCAGGCCAAGAACGTCTCGGAATCCACGCTGCCTCCGACAGCGCAGCCGGTTAACCTGTTTTCGCCATCCAATGTGCTTTTGTCCACCGACCTCAACGGCGACGTGGTCGATCTTTTTAGCGGGTCGCCTCAGGCCTTTAAGCTGGCGATTCCAGTGGCCACTTCGGGCAGTCCGGCCACGATGCCCGTCCTTGTCGCGGGACCCGGAACCAACGGCGGTGAACGCGATTATGTTATAAGCCAAAACGTTGCCGATACCGCGCCAATGACCTGTGACGCGTCTCCCGCAACAGCGCCGGCGGGCGCGGCGACCCCGATTGAGCTCTCCAGCCTCACGACCGATCCTGCGATTCCGCTGGGCAAGTGCCCCGTTTACGCCGTGCAAACCCCGGACCTGCAGCGCCTGTATGTCCTCAATCGCGGAGACGACACGCTCTCTGTCATCAACACAAGGAACAATACGCCGGACGCGTGCACGCCCTTTCAAAATCAGAATGGGCAATGGATCACCTGCCATCCCACCATTCAACTTCCCACTGGTTCTGGACCCATTTACGCCGAATACAACTCAGCGACCCAGCAACTTGTCGTCGCCAATTATGCCGGGGGAACGATCAGCGTTGTCAATGTCCCGCTGGACGAATACGGCAACGATTCCAACACTTACGCGAACAGCAATTGCATCACCTATGCGGCCTGCGGCGCAATCACGGGCGGGTTCGGCACGGTCACCACGATTAAGGTGGGCAACACGGCGACTCCCAATCCTGCCAGCGTGACGGTTCTGGCCGACGGCAGCAAGGCCTATACGGCGAATCAAAACGACGACAGCGGCACAGGCAACGGCACCGTGACCGTAGTGAATCTCCATACATACACCGTGGAGAAGACCCTAACCGTCGTCGGCCATCCGCGCACCGTCATCAACACGCAGAACTCCGAATTTGCCAAAATCTACGTGGCGGCGCCCGACAGCCCGTTTATCACCATCATTGAATCGAGCCCGACAGTGACCGATCTGATCGACACCACGGTCCTGCTGGAAGGCACACCCGTTGACATCCGGACCTCAACGCAGAACGGTTCCGGCGGCAACAACAATTACACGAGCCGCGTACCGGGCTACGGGCAGCCATGCAATCTGCCGGGCAGCGCTTCACTCGCATCGCTTGCGGCGTGCCAGGCTATTCCGTAACGTGCGCGACGGAGCACTCGAGATTTCCAAAGGGTCATTCCTTGCAGCGGGAATGGCCCTTTGACCATTTTGGGGAGTTCTTAGAGCTATGGAGTGTACGCCAGAAACTCTCGCTGGCAAGGCGCGGCCGCAAAAAGCGCGGCTGGACGTCTTGCTCGTAGAGCGGGGCCTCGTCGCCAGCCGCGAGCGTGCCCGTTCCCTGATCCTCGCCGGACGGGTCCTGGTGCGCGAGCAAAAGATTGACAAGCCCGGCACTTCGATTGGTGCCGACGCCCCGATCCGGCTCCTCGGCGGGGACAATCCTTACGTCAGCCGCGGTGGATTCAAGCTGGCCGGGGCCCTGAGCCATTGGAAGATCGACGTCGCGGGCCGCGCCTGTCTCGATGTCGGCGCTTCAACCGGAGGCTTTACCGATTGTCTGCTTCAGCATGGCGCTGCACAGGTGACTGCCATCGACACCGGTTTCGGCCAAATCGATATGAAACTGCGTAATGATCCGCGCGTCCGTCTGCTCGAGCGCACCAACGCGCGCCTGCTCGAACCTGGGTCGTTGAAGACTCAGGGGTCGGAGCAGGATGCAACGCTGCTCGTCGTCGACGTGTCGTTCATTTCGGCGACTCTCGTGCTCCCGGCGGTTCTGGCTGCGGCGCCAAACCTGATTGAGGCCGTGATTCTCGTCAAACCTCAGTTCGAGGCCGGTCGCGAGCACGTGGGAAAGGGAGGCATCGTGCGCGATCCGAAGGCGCACGACCTGGCGATCGAGAAAGTCGCTGATTGCGTGCGGTCGCTCGGCTGGACGGTCGTCGGCACCATTCCTTCGCCGATTACCGGCGCGGAAGGAAACCACGAATTTCTGCTCTACGCGCGCCGAACGTAAACTTCGATATTTCGGCGAGCCATGCTGATTTCAGATGCGCGTGCCGCAACTCCCGCAAAATGGAGAGCCATCGGTCAACTGTGCGCCGCAGGTCCTGCAGAATCCCGATCTCGTTTCAGTTGAAGGCGGCGGTGGCACGACCATGGCGGGAGGCTGGGGCGGCACGAAATAGCCTGCAGGAATGGCGCCTGGCGGAATTCCCGCGTACATCATCGCACCCTGCTCGGGGAATTTGGGATTGGGTCCGTACTGATTGGCTCCGGGTTGGCTATCCTGGCACAAAAAAACGATCTGAATGATCGAGCAGATGAACCCCACGATTGGAATGATTCCCAGCACGCAGAGCAAAAAGAGGAGCCAGCCGCTCTTGCCGATGTCGTGAAAGCGCCGGGTGGCGGCGGAAATGCTTGGAATGAGGGCAGCCAATGCGTAGATGCCGATGGGGATAAACAGAAAGGGCACGCTGTTCTGCGAGGCTCCTGCTCCGCCGCTCGAGAGCATTACGCCTACTACGATTGCAAGCGCTCCCAGCGCGAAGACCGCCAGCAGATTGAAGAGCGTGAACATCCAGTATTCTTTGCGCCGCGAGCGACCGTCAAACTGAGCGTACTTCTTCCAAACCATCAAATACCATTCCATCGCAGCTCTCCTTTCCAGTTACATTCTGAATGCGGCGGCTCAGGCGTGACCCTAGCAGCGCCGGACTGCACCCACCGTCGGCGAACAGTCGCAGATTTTGATATCCAGCCACTATACAAACAAAGGGCCGATAACGTCAGTAACTTTTCTACGCGAGGATTTCGGACCGTCTCCCGCGCTTGACGCTGGGCTCGCGCACGCATCGAGATTGGCCCCCGGTCGAGCGAGTCCATTACACTGAGACGCATGACTTCGGTAGCCATTGTTTGCAAGCCCAACAGGGAAGAGCTTAAGAGGCTTTTACCCGATCTGGTCGCGTGGCTGCGCGAACACAACTATGAGGTCGTGCTTGATCGCGAAGGCGGCGCCTACACCGATGCTGCTCCGGCGATTGATCGCGCGGACTTGCCGTCGAGCTCACCCGGCCTGGTGATTGTTCTGGGCGGCGACGGCACTTTGCTTGCGGCGGCGCGGATTTTTGCTACGGTTGGCACGCCCATCCTCAGCGTCAACCTCGGTTTCCTGGGTTTCCTTACGGAAGTCCGCCTCGCCGATCTCTACGCCACACTGGAAAACTGGTGCAGCGGCTGCCACAGCCTCGATGAACGCGCCATGCTCCACTCCGTACTGTGGCGTGCAGGCGCGGAGCTGGCAAGCTTCGACGCGCTGAATGAGATCGTCGTTTCCAAGGGCGACATCGCTCGCATGGGTGAGTTTGCCGTGGAGCTCGACGGCAGGAGCGTTGCGCGGTTCCGCGCAGACGGGGTCATCGTGTCGACGCCCACAGGCTCAACAGCGTACACCCTTGCCGCCAATGGCCCGATCCTTACGCCGGATGTGGATGCCATGGTGGTCACGCCGATCTGTCCGCATTTGCTGACGCTCAGGCCGATCGTGGTGCCTGGCAGCGCATTGCTTAACGTTCGCGTCGAGGGTGTTCCCAACGTGGCCCTGCTCACGATCGACGGCCAGCAGGGCGTCGAACTCCGCCGCGGTGACGAGGTGCGATGCTGCCGCTCAAGCTACACCGTCAAACTGGTCCGGCTTGGCGACGGCGGCTTCTTCGATGTGTTGCGCACCAAGCTGAGCTGGGGTGAATTGTAGAGGGACAGCGGCCGCGTGCCCGAGAGTTATTGCGTGAGCCCAGCCAACAGGACCTGCGCCTTGCCCGCCAGCGTTCGCGCGCCGTCAACATCGCCTGAAGCCAGCGCAGTCCTCGCCTGTTTCAGAAACTCCCGAATCTGGTCCGCGGTCTTCTGGTCAGAGTCGCTGAGCGTGCGATTGAGGCCGTTGAGGCCGCGTTCAATCGACGCGATGTCCGCCTCGGTTTGCTGCCGGTAATTCACCGGATCGCCCGAAGAAAGTTGACCAATGGCGCTCACTTCGGAGGTCGGGTTCGCGGCTAGATCTGGAATAGCGACGATCTCTGCTGAACTGGGCTGCCGCCTGTGGTGAATCGGTGGTTTAACCGTTTCGTCGTAGACACGCATGTTGTAGAGAGGCTTGCCGGGGATCAATCTCACCCCGGGAGGAAGTTCAACCGAGACGAGTTCAATGGGATGGAGGGGTACAACGAGCGGTGGCGCCTGCATAGACTGGGGCGCAGTCTTATGAAAGGGCACATGGAAGCAGCCGGTCAGCACGAACGGCAGCAGCCACGCAGCGCACTTGGCAGGTGACCTCATTCCCCAAACCCCTTATGTTCTTCGACGACCGCCGGCTGCGGGTTCCGGCGTCCCCTGTCCGCGGCGGCAAGTGGAATTCGCAGCCGGAATTCCGTGCCACGGCCCTGCCTTGATTGTACGTCGACGCTCCCATGATGTAACTGCAGGATGCGATAAGTCATGGCCAGTCCGATACCGCTGCCGCCGATCTTGGTCGTAAAGTACAGATCGAAGATCTTGTCACGGATTTCGACAGGAATGCCGATGCCTTCGTCAGCAACGCGGAGCAGTGCAGCATGCGCCGCCGTATGCGGAGCGCCACCGGCCATCCCGTTACCCTTCGACGCCTGGACCTGGCTTTCGTTTTGATTCCCGTCCAGTTCGAGAGTGACCTCGAGCCGACCGCCGTTCGGCATGGCCTGTGCACCATTCTGAATGACGTTGAGCACAGCTTGCTTCAGTAAGTCTGCATCCACATTCGCAACCAACGGCTCGGCCGGTAAGCGACTGATCAAGGTCACGCGGCGCATGGTCAGTTCGTCCGCAGCCAGAGCCAGAACGTCGCCAATCACCGGGCGAAGGTCCTGCTCTCGGAGTTGCACCTCCACCGGCCGCGCGAAATCCACCAGCGTCTGCACCACGCGGTCGAGCCGCCTGATCTCCGCGTCGATTACGTCCAGGTGCCTTGTGGCAGGGCCTTCCGCGTCGCCCAGCTTCGATTTCAGAAGCTCCAGATGCACGACAATCGCGTTGATCGGGTTCTTGACCTCGTGGCCTACACCCGACGTAAGCCGGCCAATGGCTGCCATGCGCCGCGAGAGCTCCAGCTCCGACTCAATTTGCGCCGCCGACTCGAGGTCGTGCAACGTGACCAGCGCGCCGAGGCCCTGGTGCGTTTCCGCGTCGTTAATAAAGTCGATGGAAGCCTCGATGCGGCGGCCAGTTTCGGTCCGGATCTCAACTTTGTCCATGCGCTTGCCTGTTTCGATCGCCTCACGCAGGGCTCGTCCCAGTACATTCGAATCGTCAAGGAATTCGCTCGCATGCTGCCCGAGTATGTCATCACGATCGATCTGCAGGAACCGCCGCGCCGCTTCCGATACCAGCACTGCGCGCCGGTCCTCGGT
>CAZVYV010000031.1:0-17055 GCA_964630985.1 uncultured Occallatibacter sp. | reverse complement strand
TTCAATTCAATGTATTTTGGTGCGTCTTGCTCATAATATATGGCTGACAGACCGCTGTTCACCAAGCGACTTCCGAGCGGGCGACAAACCACCCAAAACTTCTACTTCTGAACTGCATCGGGCCTGGCGACGTGGTTTCGCCGATTTCCGCGGTCTGAAGAGTTGGACCAAGCGACCAGCGGCAGTCGCAAGCCACCAAAAGCAATTCGGCTGAGGCAATTCAGATTCAAATTGAGATTCTAAGGTTGTCTAAACTTCACAATGTGAATTGTTCAGACCGCCTCGTCCCCACACGTATATGCGCTTTCGCGCCTTCACAACGCATCTACCAGCTTCATCTCGCTGTCCGCTGAAGCTAGAGGCAACCGGACGATCGCTCGTGCTCCATCGCCGTCTTCCCGATTGACGAGCGAGATTTCTCCCCCATGAGCGCGGGCAATCTGTTGAGCAAGAGCGAGACCAATGCCGCTGCCTGTGGACTTGGTTGTATAGAAAGGGACGAAGAGGTTTTCTGGATTAGCAATCCCCAGGCCGCGATCTTCAATCACGATCTGAACTTTCGCGTCGGCCGGCATCCAGCTGGCGCGCACCGGCGCGCCGCCATTGCTCAACGAAGCCTCGACCGCGTTGGCCAATAGATTGATCAGCATCTGCTCCAACTGATCGGGGTCGGCATTGAGCTTGACGGCAGGACCAGGGTCAAGCTGAACGTGAAGGCGCTGTTCGAGGAGCGTTACGCGCTCCATCAACGGCGCGAGTGCAACGGAGCGCAGGCGAGGCGGGGGTAGCTGCGCGAGTTGGCGATAGGACTGCACGAAACGATGCAGGGCATCGGCGCGGCTCTCGACCACAGCCAGGCCACGGCGGAAATCCTTCGTCACGGATTCTTCGCCGTGCAAGGATTCGACCCGCGCGAGAAGGCTGCCGGCGATGGATTTGATGGGCGCAAGCGAGTTTGAAAGCTCATGGCCCAAAACGCGAATCAGGCGCATCCAGGCGGCCTTTTCCTCTTCCTGCAGCGGAACACTCACGTCAGCCAGGACAAGCAGTGTGTGCGGCGCACCGTCCTGCCGGAAGACGACTTTGCGCAGCAGCCAGCGCGCCGATGCGTCGCCGTGGGAACGAATGGACTGGTCTGGCGCGTCGAGCCATTCATCGAGATGCAACTCACTTGCCGAATGCCCGATACATCGGGCATAAGGGCGGTCAAGCAACTTGAGGCCGGCACGGTTGATCAGTTGCAGGCGGTTCTGACGATCGAAGGCGAACAATGGCGCGTGCATCACCTCGAGAATGCGTGCCAGCAGCGCAGTGGCCTCAAGCGAGCGCACGCGCTGCTTTTGCAACAGATCGGCCAGCGCGTTGATCTCCATTGCAAGCTCACCCAACGCGTCGCGGGACGAAGCGCCGCGAGCCCGAAATGAGTAGTCGCCTTCTCGAAGCGATGAAACGACATTGGAAAGTGTTTGCAGCGGGCGGATCAAGCCATCCACCAGGGCAGACGCGCAGATCGCGAGGTAAATGAGCAGGGAAACGCCGATCAGAATGGTGGGCACGAGATCGACCTGGCCCTCATAGAAAAAGACGGCCAGAAAGATCAGTGCGGGCAAACAGAGCAGCAGGGAGTATATCCACACCCGGCGTATGGCCTGGCGGGCGCGCCGTCGCGGCCTTATTTCATAGGCCATACTTTTCCATGCGCCGATAGAGCGCGGCACGGCTTAGCCCCAGGGATTCGGCAGCCTGCGAGATGTTGCCGTCGCAGCGGCGCAGCACTTTGCGGATGAGCATAGCCTCCATTTCGTCGATGCTCATGTTTTCAAGCGAAGGCGCCCCGGCCCGGGCCGCCGAGACGGAAAGATTCGCCGGCTCAATTTCATCGCCACTCGACAGGAGCAAAGCGCGCTCGATACTGTGTTCCAGCTCGCGCACATTGCCCGGCCAGGAATACTGCATCATCTGCTGCATCGCCGCGGCCGAAAAGCCGTTGACCTGCTTGCGATACCGGGTGCGCAACCGGGAAAGAAAATGCTGCGCGAGAAGCGGAATGTCCTCGCGGCGGTCGCGCAGCGACGGCAGATGAATCTCTACAGTATTGATGCGGAAGAGCAGGTCCTCGCGGAAGTTGCCCGCCTTCGCCTCTTCGTGCAATTGGGCGTTGGTGGCGCAGAGAAGGCGCACGTTCACACGCCGCGTTTGCGACGATCCCACGCGTTCCAACTCTCCTGTCTCAAGCACCCGCAGAAGCTTAGCTTGCTGGCGAAGCGGCACGTTGGCAATTTCATCAAGAAAGAGCGTGCCGCCGTTAGCCAATTCGAAACGGCCGATGCGGTCTGAACGCGCGTCGGTGAATGCGCCCTTCACGTGGCCGAAGAATTCGCTTTCAAAGGTTCCTTCCGGCATTCCGCCGGAATTTACGGTCACCAGCGGCATGCGCGCTCGCGGAGATGCGGCGTGGAGAAGGCGAGCGACGATGTCTTTTCCCGTGCCGTGTTCGCCGGTAATCAGCACATTGGCGTCGGAAGGGCCAACCCGGGCGATCAGCTCGAGGACCGGCTGCATCGAGGCGGCGGAAGCTACAAAGTCCGGCATGCCCTCGGCGCGGAGAAGGCGATTCTCGAGTTCCAGCTGGCGGGCGCGGCGTAGCGCCTGGCGAAGTTCGGCGTGCACTCGGACAAGCGAGAGAAGTCGCTCGTTCTCCCACGGTTTTTGGACGAAGTCGCGCGCGCCCCTTTTGATGCTTTCGACGGCCAGGTCTATGTTGCCCCACGCCGTCATCACGATAGTCGGAAGCCGCGCATCGAACTCCTGGATGCTGGCCAGCAGATCGAGGCCTTCCTGACCCGAGGTGGTGTCGCGCGTATAGTTCAGGTCGATCAGCACGACATCGTAGTCGCGCTCGTGCAGAGCCTCCAGCAGCAGCCGTGGCGACCGCGCGCAGTCCACATCGATTCCCTGCGGCTTGAGCAGCAGTTCAACCGCCTCGAGAACGTGCGGTTGATCGTCTGCAACCAAAACGCGGATTCTTTCTTGCTTACTGGAGATGGCCTGCCTCCCGCACTCCCTATTTTGATCCTTTAAGGAAGGGCCGATACTGGCAATTCCGGACTCGCCTTGCGCCTGCATGATATCCAACTGTATTACCGGCGGGCGAGACTCATCCATTAGGGGTGCGCGGGGTGAGGCCAACCATCGGGCGCTTCGATCTACGGCTGACGTGTCACCACTCCCGCTTTCGCGTCGTCGATCGACACTCCTGTTTGCTCGAGCGTCTCTCCTGTAGCCCGGTCGATATCCACCTTTGCTTTTTCTGAGGCCGTTTGCGCGGCCACAAGAAGCGATTCGGCGATGGACAGGTCGTGCTCCGCGGCCAACGTATCACTGCTGGACTTGGCTCCGAGCTGTTGTTCCTGCTGAGTCACATCGAAAGTGTGCTGTGCCAGGTCGCGAGCTTTCATCGCGGCATCGACGCGAGCTTGCGCCTGCTGCAATGCGAAGAGCGAGTTGCGCACGTCGAAGCGGATACTCTTCTTTTGCTCTTCAAAGGTAATCTGCCGCTGCCTGAACTCGAGCGACGCGCGAAACTGATCGGCCTTGGCCACGCGATTCCTCAGGTTAATCGACAACGTCATTCCAACCTGGTATTCGGGCGAAGAGTAATTGAAGGTGTTTTCAAGCATGCTGCCAAATCCGGTGGGCAAGCTTGAGGCGCATTGCTCTGGCGACAGAGAGCAGTAGGGATTCTTCGGGCCCGCAGTGCCGGCTCCGGAGTAGAATCCATACGCATTCAAGGTGGGCAATAGCTCGCTTTTGATGGACCGCAGGCTCATTTCGGCCACCTGCATGGCGATCTCGTCTTGCGTCACGTCGGGGCGGTTTTTCTCCGCTTCTGCAATCAGATCGTCGATCGATCTGGCAGCATTCGGGTCGGGCGGTCCGCTTTTGTCGAGCGGGATGACCGGCATCTCGTCGATTGCTTCGTCGTCGGTTTTAGTCAGGGCATTCTTGAGCAGCAGCTCATTCAAGCGCAAGTTGGCACGAGATACGGTGAGGTCGCCCTCGCTGGATGCAACGTCGGATTCGTCTTTGTCAACCTGCATGGCAGGAATGGCCTGAAGCTGAAGCTGCTTCTGGTCGTCCTGAAGCGTGCGTTGCGCAAAGGTCAGGGAATTCTCCCGGACCTGCTCATCCTGGTAGGCGTTGACCAGGTCCCAATAAATGTTCTCCACCTGGGTGATGGTGGCAATGACCTGCGCGCGAAATGCGAGATCGGTGATCTGGAGATTCTTTTTTGCGATGTGCATGTAGCGCTCGTTGGTGGAAACGCCAAAACCGGCCAGAAACTGCTGGGTGAAGAGCACGGTCAAATTCGAGTAAAGGTTCGGATTGATGGCTTCATAGCTATTGTTATTTGCGTTGCGCTGGCCGAGATAGTTAACGTTGACGCTGGTTCCCAGGGGGAACGCCTCAGAGAAGTTCCCCTGGCCCTGGATCTGGTCTTGCTTGCAGGTGAAGCAGCCATTCAGGAAGCCGTTGATTTCCTGAACGACTGTGTGATCAACGTAGCCCCTGAAGGTCAGATACGGATCGAACGAAGCGACCGCAGTGCCGGCGCCGAGCGTGGAAGTCACGATGCCGCCGGCTCCGGCCGCCGCCGATCCTGAGCTTGCGCCGGCGGAGCTGGAACCGCCTCCGGAGAAGCCACCTTGTGTCGACGACTGAACGATTCCTGTATTGACGCCGTTGGCGCTGCCGCCGGCCCTGGTGCGCGCGTAGTCGGTTTGCGCAATGGGAAAGTTATAGCGGAAATAAGCGAGATCAAGATTATTTTCGATCACGAGGGCGATGGCGTCGCGGAGGGAGACGTAGAGCTTTCCATCGCGGATCAGGCTCTGGAGGCGCGGCGAGTTTTTAAGGTCGAGCGGCGGTGCTTCACTTGCCTGGTAGGGCGAGAGCGGATTGTGCGAATGTGGAAGCTCGACGCTGAAGGGCTGAGCGGGGATCACCGCCTGCTGTTGCGCCTGCTGCATCTGCTGCGCCAGCGTAGGAGGCGGCGCCGCAGCCCCATTCGTGACGGGCGCTGGAGCATCGGGAGTTGGTTGCGTCGCCTGTGAGTTTGCCGGCGCAGATTGCGCTTGCGGTGTCTCGGCAGCAAACGCCGGATTCAATTGCATCACTAATATCGCAGCAATCGCTAAGACAGCCGATTTGGAGGAGCGTGAATTCATTGGTGTTTTTCTTACTGCTCGCGCAGGGTCGTCGATCATTTGGCCTCCATTGAGGCGGTTTGCAAGGCTTCGTCGCGCGCCATCCATCCGTCGCGCAACTCCACAATGCGCTTGCTATAGCGCGCATTCTCCTCGGAGTGCGTGACTTGGACGATGGTTGTTCCCTGGCGGTTGAGTTCGCAAAAAAGCTCCATGATCTCGCGCGCCTGCGTGGAATGGAGGTTTCCCGTCGGTTCGTCAGCCAAAAGCAAGGCCGGTGCATGCACCACAGCCCGTGCAATGCCCACCAGTTGTTGCTGACCGCCTGAAAGCTGGTTGGGAAACAGATCTTTCTTGGCGACGATCTGAAAGCGATCAAGAATATCGGCGACCATTCCTGCGCGGTCCTTTGCCGGCATGTTCTTGTAAGAGAGCGGCAGGTCGATGTTCTCGGCGACGGTAAGATCGTCGAGCAGGTGATAGCTTTGGAAGACCATGCCGATGCGCTGGCGGGCGAGATCGGCGCGCTGCTTGCGGTTCAAAGCATGCACAGCAGTCTCGCCAAACCAGTACTCACCTTTCCAGCCGTCGTCTAGTAGCGCGAGAATGTTCAGCAGCGATGACTTTCCTGCTCCCGAAGGGCCCATGATAGTGACAAAATCCCCTTCGCGGATGGCGAGGCCGATGCGGCGCAGAACCCATTCCTCGGTGTGGCCGCTCTTGTAGCTGCGTTCGATGTTCTTCAGTTCAATCACGAGAAGTTTCTCCGTTCGAAACAATTGCAAATGGTTTGGTCATTCGATTCTCAGCGCACGCATCGGATCAACTTGAGATGCACGCCGCGCAGGGATGTAGCTGGCGAGGAGCGATGCGATGAGAAGAATCGCGCTCACGGCGGCCAGCGCAGAGAAATCGATCGAGCCGATGCCAAAAAGAGTTGACTGCATGGCGCGTCCCACAAGATACGCGCCACCTATCCCAATGGCCAAACCCGCACAGGCGAGAATGAGAGCCTCCCGCAAGACCATCATGACAACGTGATTACGGCCGGCGCCGAGGGCCATGCGCACACCAATTTCATGGGTCCGCTGCCCGACAGCAAACGCCATGACGCCGTAGATTCCGACTGTGGCAAGCAGAAGCGCGATGGCTGCGAAGGCCGCGTAGAGCAACAGACCGAAACGGTCGCCGGAAAGATCGTCTTTGCGAATCTGATCGAGGGTCGCAGCGTGATCCAATGCGAGGGTCGGATCGACTGCATGAACGGCTGCGGCAGCAGTCTTTGTCATGGCAGCCGGATCACCCGCCGTGCGCACTGCAATGTTCACCCCAGGCCAGGGAAGTTGATAAAAGGATACGTCGATCTCGTCAAACTGTTGCTGAAACGCGCCGCCGCGCACATCGTGAACGACGCCGACAATAACCCATTGCTGCGGTGGTCCAAACTTTTGTACTCCAGGGATAACCTGCGGAATGTTCAGCACTTGACCTATGGGATCCTTGCCTGACATGTAGTCATGAACAAACTGCTCATTCACGACGGCAACGTGGAGGCTGGTGGCATTGTCAGCCTCGTTGAAAACCCGGCCCTTGATGAGGCGGATGCCGAAGGTTTTGAAATAGTCCGGCGTAACCATCATCATTCCCGAGCTTGGACGTTGTGAAATATCGGCAATGTCGGGCTGCCCGGCGATGGTGAAAGTCATGCCAAAACCGGTGCCCTCCAGGGGCATGCCGGTCGATGCAGAGGCGCTCTGAACACCCGGCGCCGACTCGACGCTCCGAATGATCTCCTGGTAGTAAGCGACGATCTGATCGGATGTGTAATCGACGCCTTTATTCATCGGCAGGCCGAAGGTCAGGATGTGGTCGGTCGGGATGCCAAGATCGACGTGATTCAGATTCCAGAACGAATGGATCGCCAAGGCCGCCCCCGAGAGCAAAGCGAGCGCCAGGGCAAACTCCCCAACAATAAGTAAGCGCCGCAGGCGATTGCGAGCGGATCCGTAACCCGCCGAGCCGCCTTCCTTCAGCGATTCGGCTGGATCGACGCGCGATGCATACCACGCGGGCGCGTAGCCGAAGAGCACGCCGGCGATTGTTGTAGCGGCGAGAGTCACCAGCAGGACGGGAAGATTCAGGCGCAAATCCGCTTCGCTGGGCAACGAGTCTCGCGGCATCAGCGCGATGAAACCGCGCAGCATGGCATAACCCAGGCCAACACCAACAAGTCCACCGGTCACCGCGAGCATCAGGCTCTCGGTCATGAATTGAAAGAAAACATCGCGACGCGAAGCGCCAATCGCCGAGCGAACCGCAACTTCCTTCTGGCGCGAAGTGCCTTTGGAAAGCAGCAGGTTGGCCACGTTGACGCAGGCGATCAGCAGCAGGAATCCGACCGCTCCAAGCAGCAGCCACAGTGTAAGCTTCACGTTGTCGCCGAGAAAGTCGTTTTGCAGCGGTTCAACGGATACGCTCCAGTCTTTGTTCGAGCGCGGATTGGCCTGCGCAATGTGAGCGGCGACTGCCTTCATGTTTGCGTTGGCCTGTTGAAGCGTCACGCCGTCCTTAAGCCGCCCCATCACCACGAACCAGTGAAAGTCGTGATTGATTTGGTCCGGTTTGAGGACAAATGGCACATTCAATTCCCACGGCAGGCGATCGGGTTGGCCAGGCGCCCAAACGCCGACGACCGTGTAAGGTCTCTGATCGAGCGTGATGGTTTTCCCGATGATTTCGGGGTCCGCGCCGAGGCGCTTCCACAGGCGATTCGAAAGGATGGCTACCTGGTCTTTACCGGCAACGCCCTCTTCAGGAAGGAAGTCCCGGCCGAGCACAAACCGCACGCCCATCAGGTTGTACATGCCCGGCGACGAAAATTGCGCGTCGACCATCTCCGGTTCTTGCTTTCCCGCCATATTGAACCTGGTGGCGGAGAAGGCGACGAGATCCTGAAACACTGTGTTCTGCTGCTTCCAATCCAGATAGTCGGCTCCGGAGACAGAGTCGTGCCTGTCGTTTCCAACTCTCGACCAGACCATCACTAATTGATCCGGTTTGGGGTAAGGCATTGGCGCGAGCAGAGTGGCGTAAACCACCGTGTAGATGGCCGTCGTGGCGCCGATGCCGAGCGCAAGCGTGAGAATCGCGGTGATCGCGAAACCCGGCGATCTGCGCATTTGGCGCCAGGCGAAACGGAGATTTTTGAACAGCGTGCTCATCACTCGCCTCCGGGAAAATTCAGGGAATTCACATTACTCCGTTCTGAGTGCCTGCATTGGCTCGATGGAGGCCGCGCGCCGGGCCGGGATGAACGCTGCGGCAGCCGCAAAGATCACCAGCATCAGCGGAGCTCCGGCCAGTGCCGTCGGATCGTAGCTGTCGACGCCGTACAGCATCGCCTTCATCAGGTAACCGACATAAAGCGACGCTGGAATGCCGAGCACAAGGCCAACGAGAATCTGCCAGAAAGCTCCGCGCATCACCATGCTGACGACGCCTGGCCGCGTTGCACCCAGCGCCATTCGAATCCCAATCTCACTGGTGCGTTGCGCGACAAGGTACGACATGACTCCATAGAGGCCCACCGACGCAATCACCAGCGCCAGCAAGCCGAAAAGGCCGGTGAGGCGCGCGACCACGCGCTGTCCTGTGAAATTGCTTGCCAACTGATTGCCGAAGGATCGCAGATCCTGCACTGTCAGGTTGGGATTGATGCCGGCAAGCGCGTTGCGGGCCAGCGCATCAACGTTGGACGGAGGTGTATGGAAATCGAGAATCATCGCGTTCACAAACATGGAGCGTGTCTCGGCACGGATTGGCCCTGCGTCCTTGTAGCCCGTGAATTGTTGCGTAATTGGGCGCAGGAAAACCGCATGCGCGTCCTCTTTCGCGTATTGCAGGTTCATCTTGAAATCGCGGAAGACGCCCACGATCTCGAAGGCGCTCGAATATTCCGTCCGGTCGAGCCCAAATCGGCGGCCAATGGGATCCTGGCCGGGAAAGAATTTCTTCACGAAGGCTTCGTTGACAACGGCCACTTGGGGCGCGGTGCCGTTGTCCTGATCTGAGAAGCCGCGCCCCTTAAGGATGGGCACGCCGATGGCATCGAGGAAGTGCGTGTCAACGCGATCCCATGTTGAGTCGCAGTCGCCGCCCTGGCGCGGCGCGGGGTGCCCCTGCGGGATGACGCAATCGCTCCAGTTGTCCCCTTCGAGCGGGCTGTAAAGCGCGAGGCTCGCGTTGCCAAGGCCAGGCAGCGAAGAGAAGCGATCTTGAATTTGGCGGTAAAGAGGTTCGAGCGTGTCGATGGTATAGCCCGCGCCTTGTGGATCGAAGTGCAGCACGTAGCGATTCTCGGTCACCACGCCGAAGTTCTGGTTCTCCAGGTTGGTAAGCGTCTTGGTCATCAGAATCGCGCCGGCAAGCAGAACTACCGAGAGCGCGGCCTGAAACACGACCAACGTTTTTTGCGGCAGCGAAGAACGATCGCGCATGGTTCGGCTCCCGCCGCGCAGCGCTTCGGCCGGCTGTGTGCGGAGCGAGAGCAACGCTGGCGCCGCTCCGAACAGAATGCCTGTGACAACAGACACCAGCAATGCAAACCCGAGCACCGGGAGCGAGGGACTGGCGCTGATAGGCATGTTTCTTGCGTCGGGAAAAACAAGGGTCAGAATCGTTCGCGTGCCGGCGTACGCAACGGTCAGCCCGGCAAGACCGCCAATACAGCTCAGGACGACACTCTCCGTAAGAATCTCCCAGAGAATACGGCGCTTCCCGGCGCCCAGGGCGGTTCGCAGTGCAATTTCGGACCGCCGCGTGGTAATGCGCGCCAGCATCAGGTTGGCGATATTGGCGCAGGCAATAAGGAGCACAAGAGTGGCGAGAGCCATCAGCATCTTGAGGCTCGTGCCCGCCTGATTTTGCAGGCGCTGGATGCCGCCGCCGGCCGGCGAAAGCACGACATGCATCCGCGGGACGAGCGCCGTTCCGCCATTGGCCATCAAGTCCTGACGCGACAATAACCACTGCTGCAACGCAACCGTAAGCTTGCTTTGCAGTGCGCGGATATTCGTCCCCACTCGAACGCGGCCCAGGGGATAAAGCCAATTCGATCCAGGTTCGTTTAGTACCGCGTCCCCCGCCTCCACGTAGGGCTCCGCATTGAGCGGCATCCAGAACTCGGGTGGCGTATCGGTTACGCGGTCGCCAAAAAATCCGGGCGGCGCAATGCCGATCACCGTGAACGGCTTCGCCTGGACATAAATGGTGGACCCGACAATCGATGGATCACCCGAATACTCGCCCATCCACCCGGCATAGCTCAGCACAACCGCTGGCGCGGAAGACGGCGTATCGTCGTTGTCGGAAAAAAGCCGGCCCGCATAAGCATTCACGCCCAGTGTGGTGAAGAAATTGCCCGTGACAAATATTCCATGAAGCGATTTCGCAATTTCGTTGCCGCGGCGAACGCTCCACGACCATTCGCCGGCCTGAGAGGCGGCAAGCTGCTCGAATTCGGGAGCCGATTGCTTCAAATGCTTATACAAATCGTAGGAAAAAATCGAATAGTCGCCGGTTTGCGAAGCATCTTCCGGAAATCCGCCGTCGACGCAGCACTGGTTGTTGTCGCCGATCCGATAAAGTTGCGCAGGATCGGCAACCGGCAACGATCGAAGCAGGATGGCATGAACCAGCGTGAAAATGGCCGTGTTGGCTCCGATACCCAGCGCCAGCGTGATGACCACGGTCAGCGTGAAACCCGGCGATTTGCGGAGCTGGCGCAGTGCGTAGCGAATATCGCTGATCAGCATCACTCGGTCTCCACTTCTTCTTCGAGTTTCTTCATCTCCTGTTCGCTTACGACCTTGCCGTCAAACAAATGGAGCTCGCGTTCGGCATGGCGCGCGAAGCGCGGGTCGTGCGTCACCATGCAGATGGTCGAGCCCTCGCGATGCAATTCGCTGAGCAGGCGCATCACAGCCTCGCCATTCTTTGAGTCGAGGTTGCCGGTGGGCTCGTCGGCCAGCAGAATCGAAGGAGACCCTGCCAGCGCTCGCGCCACTGCTACGCGTTGTTGCTGGCCGCCGGAAAGCTGCGCCGGATAATGCCGCATGCGGTGAGCCATGTTCACGCGCTCCAGAGCCTCTTTCACCCGCCGCTTCCGTTCTACCGACGGCATTCCGGCGCGATAGGTCAGCGGGAGCTCAACGTTCTCCTCAACGGTCAGGTCGCCAATAAGATTGAAGCTCTGAAAGATAAACCCGATCTCCTGGTTGCGGATTCGCGAGCGGTCGCTGAAGCTCAAATTCTCCACCGGCTTTCCATTCAACCGATATCGCCCGCCTGACGGAGTGTCGAGCAGGCCGAGAATCGAAAGGAGCGTGGACTTGCCGCAGCCCGAAGGGCCCGACATGGCAACATATTCTCCCCGCTCGATGGTGAGATGAATGCCGGAGAGCGCATGCGTCTCCACTTCGTCGGTGTAGAAGATCTTGGTCAGATCCTCGATCTCGATCAGCGTTCCATTTGCTGCCATTCCATCCCCCTTATCAGTCAATGGTGAATCTCAAACCGACCGTGGACGTTGTCCGTGGACTCTGAGCCGAGAACGATTAGCATTTGCCGATTCAGATCGCCATCGTCATTGCTTGATTCCATGCCCTTCGCTAGTCAAGGCGAATGCGATCCACGTTGTCCCAGCGCGACATGTCGGAAAGGATCACCGTGTCGCCTTCCTTCAAGCCCTCGAGCACTTGAATCTCGTTCACCGAGGCGCGGCCTACTTTGACCGGCACACGAATGGCGCCCTTGCCATCGGGATCGAGCTTGAACAAGCTCAGCGTGGAGTCTTCATTACCCAGCGCCGGCCTGCCCACGTAGAGCACGTCCTTCATTCGTTCCAGGTCGATGGTGCCGTCAACGCTCAACTGCGGAACCGCGCCCGGCGGCAACGCCCCATCAAGTTGTACGTCCACCGTGCGCGTTCCGTTCACTACCGAAGGATCGATGCGCGTTACATGACCGGGAATCACACCGTTGTGCGTGTCGATCGAGGCCGGTAAGCCGATCTCGATGTCGCGGGCTTGCGTCTCGGCAATTTGCAGGGCGGCTTTAAGCTTGTCGCGCTGGATGACCTCCGCCACACTGGTTCCCGCTGTTACGTGCTCGCCGACCTGAACGGGAGCTTCCAGCGGAGCAAGCGTGCCGGTGATGCTCGATCTGACTTGAAGTTCCTGCGCCTGTTTCTCATAGAGATCGAGCAGCGCCTGAGCCTCGTCAATCTTGGTCTTTTGCGAAGCGAGCTGGACCGCGATGGCTTTCTGGTTCACATCGAGCTGCTGCTGGCTGAGATCGTGCTGCGTGTTCAGCTGGTCGGCGGTGCTCTTCGACTTCTGATAAGCCAGGCCCGAGATCACGCCCAGGTCGTAAAGAGCCTTGTCGGTCTGGGCTTGCAGCTGGTCTTGCGTATAGTCGGCATTCACCTGCGCCGCAGCGGTCTTCTTGTCCATCATCGTGCTTTCAAGCGTCGCCTGAAAGCTCTTGTAGTCGGCCTGTGCGGCCTTGAGCTGCAACCGGGCGTTGAGTACTTCCTGATCCAGTTGCGGATCGGCCAGATCCATGATGATCGTGTCCGGAGTGACCTGGGCTCCTGGCAAGATGCGAATGCGCACCACGGTCGCGTCGGTCTGGGCCGGGATCAATTCAATAGAATCCTCGCGCGGCGCGAGAACGCCGATCGTCGAACGCACCTGGCGCACCAGAGGCCCGCGCTTTACCGTGTCGGTCCAGATCGTCGAACGGTCAACCGTGGGCGCCGCCGGTTTCAGGCGCATGACGATCACGGCAAGCACCGCAACCACGATGATTGCCGCGCCGGTCCAGAGCAGCGTCCGGCGCTTTCTTGTTTGCTTGAGATCGGGCCGAGCGATATCCATCGCGATGGATCACAGCAAGATGCTGGCCAAATCGTTATGGTCGGCGCGCATTGAAAACAAAGACCTTCATTTAGTTGTTCGGAGCCCAAACGGCACATCGATGTCCGATTCCACCGGTTAACTGTCCGATTTCGGACAGTCGGTTCTTCCCTGCGACGGAACTGCGCATGGAATTTCTGCCAGCGAGAACGCGCCAATCCTGCCTCGCAAAACTCCCCTTGCATTCAAAGGGGAAGCGTGATACACATTTCCCATGAAAGCCTAGGGGAACGAATGGACACCGCCAAACTCGAATTTCTGCGTGGCACGCTGGATGTTCTTATCCTCAAGACCCTGGTCTGGGGCCCGCTTCACGGGTATGCCATCACGAACCTCATCCGCAGGCAGAGCGACGACGCACTGCTGGTCGAAGAGGGGACGCTTTATCCCGCCCTCTGGCGGCTGGAAAACAAGGGGCTGTTAGCGGCGGAGTGGGGGCTTTCGGAGAACAATCGAAAGGCCAAGTTTTATCGGCTCACCGCGGCGGGCCGCCGCCAACTCCGTCAGGAAGTGAAAACTTGGGAGGCATATGCCGCGGCCGTGGCCAAGGTGCTCGGTGCAACGCAACCTCCGCTGCCGGAGGAAATGGCATGAGTCCGTCTCCTTTATGGCGGCGATACGACCGTCTGTCGGGTTCCGATCCGGCGGCTGACGTGAAAGATGAGCTGCGCTTTCACCTCGAAGCCAAGGTTGATGATCTTGTTGCCCAGGGCTGGAGCTCCGAAGAAGCCCGGGGTGAAGCCGAACGCCTGTTTGGAAATATTTCCGCCGTCCAACAAATGGGCGAGCGCATAGGAGAGCACATGGACCGCCGCCGCCGCCTCGCCGACTACTGGGCCGACGCCCTTCGAGACCTGCGCTTCACCCTCCGCACTCTGCGCCGCGACCTTGGCTTTACCGTCATTGCGATCCTCATTCTCGCGCTGGCAATTGGAGCGAATGTTGCTGTTTTCAGCGTGCTGAATACGCTGCTGCTGCGGCCCCTGCCTTTCCCAGATGCGGATCGTCTTGCCTGGATCGCGCCACCGCCGACCAAATGCGGCCAGTCTTGCGCCACATTCTCCACCGATGCCTACGACGCCTTCCGCAAGTACACCCGATCGTTCCAGGACGTGACAGGCTACATGGCATTCTCAGGCCCTGGGAACCTGAGCCTCAACCGGGGCGGCGCGCCTATACCCGCGACCGGAATTGATGTCGTCGGCAACTTCTTTCAGGTTCTTGAAGTGCAGCCGGCGATGGGACGCACGTTCAGGCCTGAAGACGCGGTCGATGGCGCGGCGCCGGTTATCCTCCTCACCGATGCGTGGTGGAAGACTCAGTTCAATGGCGATCCAGCAATCGTTGGCAAGGCGTTCGGCATCAACGGAAGACAAACAACGGTCATTGGCGTATTGCCGAAGAGCTTTGACTTTGGCGCAGTGTTCTCACCCGGCGAAAAGGTGGACGCCATCACGCCGCTCGACCTCTACGGTCCGCCGCGTGGATGGGGCAACATCATCACGATGATTGGGCGGATGAGGCCCGGTATCTCAATGACTCAGGCGCGGGACGACGCCGCGGCAGCCGCGCCGCATATGTGCTGGAGCGACACAATTCCGCAGTCCTGTGGCGCCTACGCGGTACAGAAAAATGGAACAGGAGGCGTGGTTCCGGTTCCTCTCAAGGATCACGTCACGGGCAAGTTAAGCCGCTCGTTGGTCGTGCTCTGGTGCGCGGTCGGCGCCATTCTATTGATCGCGTGCGTGAATCTGTCGAACCTGCTGCTGGCGCGCGCTGCAGTCCGCTCAAAGGAGTTCGCGCTGCGTGGCGCTCTCGGAGCCAGCCGTGCCCGGATTATGGCACAGCTCATGACGGAGAGCCTGGCGCTGTCGGCCGTTGGCGCGGCGTTTGGACTGGGCCTGGCATTCCTTCTGGTGACGTGGCTCGCGCATCAGCAGGCTGTAGCTCTGCCACTGCTCACTTCGCTGCACATCGATGGTCCTGCTCTCGGCTGGGCGGTATTGATTGCCGCGTTTGTGGCGGCTGTTTCCGGGGTCCTTCCGGGAATGCGGATGGCTGGGGGCAACCTTCAGGAGTCTCTGAAGGACTCTGGCCCGGGAGCGGGACAGGGACGGAAGCACGACCGCATTCGATCAGCGCTTGTTGTGACCGAGGTTGCTCTGGCGTGCGTTCTGCTGGTGGGCGCGGGACTGCTGCTGCATAGCTTCGTGAAGGTGTTGAGCGTCGACTTGGGGTTTGAACCGTCGCGGACAGCAGCAATTCAGGTGGACTACGACGACAGCGCGCCGACTCCTGCAGCAACTGCGGTGAAGCGTGGAGTAATTTTTCAGCAGATCATCGCGCGCGTCAGCAGAATTCCGGGCGTGGAAGCGGCGGGAATCTCCGACTACCTGCCGCTTGGGCGAAATCGCAGTTGGGGATTGCCCTACCCGAAGGGGATCAAGCCGCCGAACAACAGTCCGGACTCGCCCCTCGTCTATGTTGTTTCTCCAGGTTACCTGCGAGCAATGGGAACAAGATTCGAGGGCCGTGATTTTACATGGGACGACGGGCCGGGCAGCGAACAGGTTGTAATGATCGACCGTGATCTGGCGCGGTACTACGCGCGAATGGCCAACTGGCCCGATGGCAGCGTAGTCGGCCAGATGCTTGACTTCGGCCGTGGAAATATGGCGCGGATCGTGGCCGTTGTTGACACCGTACATGAAGAAAGCGCAGACGGCGCGATGGGCTGGCAAATGTACTTCCCAATTACGCAGCCAACTCCTACTGGCGCACAGCTCGTGGTGCGATCTCAGCTCCCTCCGGCCACTCTGGCGAGCAGCGTGCTGGGTGCGTTGCGCGAGCTGAATCCTAAGCAAACGGCGGCGGAGTTTCGACCGATTCAGATGCTTGTCGATCATGCAAATTCGCCGCGACGGCTCTTCCTTATGCTGGTTGGCTCGTTCTCGATTCTGGGCCTGTTGCTGGCAGCGATCGGAATCTACGGCGTGATTTCGTACTCGGTGACGCAGCGAACACAGGAGATTGGGGTGCGCATGGCACTGGGCGCCACGATGGGCCAAGTGCAGCGAGATGTGATTTTGAAGACACTACGGCTGGCTCTCATCGGGATCGCCCTGGGAACGATTGCTTCGCTGTTTGTTTCGAAAGCGATTGCAGCTCTGCTCTTTGGCGTCAAGCCAACCGACCTGATTGCATTTGCCGGCACAGTAGTGCTTCTGGAGATCGTAGCCGTGCTGGCGGGTTACGTTCCGGCGCGGAGAGCTTCGCGGATTAGCCCCATGGTCGCGCTCAAGGGCAACTGAGTCAACCGACTGCTCGGATCTCCTGGCTCATGCTTCATCGGGAGTCTGCCGCAATGCAGACTGCCCTCGTCTGGCTTTTATGCCTTTCCCAAAGACAGGCGAACTGACCGAAAAAGAACTAAGTTCGAGTCCGATCGTTACCGCGGGGTCATCAAAGGAAAATTTGGAAGAAGTGCAGTTGGCCCGAACTGCATGATTCTTTATTGGCGTCCCCGACGGGATTTGAACCCGTGTTATCGCCGTGAAAGGGCGGTGTCCTAGGCCGGGCTAGACGACGGGGACGATTGGGAGAGCATTGCGCAAAGGTGAGATTGGCCGCGGGTGCCCTTAACTGAAAGGCTATCAACTTGATGATAGCGTGTCAAAAATGGGAACCGGCCTGCTGAACGATCCCGGCAAGCGCCAAGTCTCGAGACAGGCGACGACGAATCGACCCGGCGAAGCGTCAAAGACGGCGAGTATGGTGAAGCCAGCGGCGCGGGGAGCGGCACGCGGAAGCAGACTGCGGCTGGAACCAGAAGCGTCACCGTTGCGAAGCCGTTGAGTGCGCTATCCTCGATG